>DATBPW010000268.1:0-3021 GCA_036561125.1 Ramlibacter sp.
CGAGTGCACGCGGCACATGTAAGGCATGGCTTGCGCCCACCGCATGAAAGCCTCGACCTCGACGGACTGCCACTCGAGCAGCTTGAATTTCACCAACACCTTCATCGCGTGCGAAGCGTGGCGGCGCGGATCGGCGACGAAGCTCGCGAGCCGGCTGCGCGCCCGCGCCAGTGCGCCGGCAATGCGTTCGGAGCCCGCGAACGGGCTGCCGTGGCCGGGAATGACAATGCGAGGTTGCAGCGACTCGATCACGTCGAGCGTGGCGCGGACGTCGCCGAACCCCGGCTCGCCGTCGAGCTCCGGAAAGACGATGCCGAACCCGTTGTCCCACAGCGCATCGGCGGAAATCAGCGTCGCCGATGCAGGCTCGAACAGGATCACCGAATGCGGATCGTGCCCGGGTGCCGCGTGCACTTGCCATTCCCGCTCCCCGAGCGTGACGCCGGCACCCGGCCGCAGCATCTCGTCGAAGCGGAAGCGGTCACATCGCTGTCCGGTCGCGACATAAGTCAATGCAACTCCATCCCAGCGCGCGACGGCGTCGGCCTGGCCGGGCGAGATCCACGTGCGCGCCGACGGATGCGCTGCCTGCAATGCCGCGTTGCCGCCGCAGTGGTCGCTGTGCAGGTGCGTGTTGACGATCGCCTCGAGCGGCCGGCCGCCCATCGTTCGCTGCACCAGCGACACCGTTTGCTTCGCATGGAGCGCGTAGCCGGTATCGACAACAGCGGTCGTGCCGGTATCGAACACCACGTTGTTCGACGACAGCCAGCCGCGCTCCAGCACGGTCACGCCCGGCGGCAGCGGCACGGGCTCGTTCATCGCGCGGCGCGCAGCTCCCGCCTGAGGATCTTGCCGACGTTCGTCTTCGGCAGGTCGTCGCGGAACTCGATGTACTTCGGCAGCTTGTAACCCGTGAGGTTCTGGCGGCAGTATTTCATGACGTCCTCCTCGGTGAGGATCGGGTCGTTCTTCACGACGAAGATCTTGATCGCCTCGCCCTGCTTCTCGTCGGCCACGCCGATGGCCGCGCACTCCACGACGCCGGGGCACAGCGACACCACGTTCTCGAGCTCGTTCGGGTACACGTTGAAGCCGCTGACCAGGATCATGTCCTTCTTGCGGTCGACGATCTTCGTGAAGCCGCGCTCGTCCATGACGCCGATGTCTCCGGTGCGCAGGAACCCGTCGGGCGTGAACGCCTTCGCGTTCTCTTCGGGCTTGCCGTAGTAGCCTGGCATCACGTTGGGCCCGCGGATGCAGATCTCGCCGCGCTCGCCCGTGGCCAGCGAATTGCCCTCGTCGTCCTTGATGGCGATGTCGATCGACGGCAGCGGCAGCCCGATCGTCCCGGTGAAGTCACGGCTGGTGACGATGTTGTTCGTGCCGATGGCGCAGGTCTCGCTCATGCCCCAGCCTTCGACCATGGGGCAGCCCGTGAGCTTCTGCCACTGCCGCGCGGTGCCTTCGGACGCCGCCATGCCGCCTGCCTGGCTCAGCGCCAGCTGCGAGAAATCGATCGCGCGGAATTGCGGGTGCTGCATCACTGCATTGAACAGCGTGTTCACCGCGGGAAAGATGTGGAAGGGCCGGCGCCTCAGCAACTCGACGAAGCGGGTGAAGTCGCGCGGGTTCGGCACGAGCGTCAGGCGCGAGCCCCAGCGGATCGCGAGCAGGCAGATCGCCAGCGCGAAGATGTGGTACAGCGGCAGCGCCGCGATCGTGTTGGTCTGCGTCGGGTCGGAGACTTTCCTGAGCGCCGGCTGGAACCACGCTTCGGCCTGCAGGATGGCGGCAACGACGTTGCCGTGCGTGAGGATCGCACCCTTCGACACGCCGGTGGTGCCGCCCGTGTATTGCAGGAACGCGACCGAGTCGAGTGTCTGCTGCGCCGCCTTCAGTTGCAGCGGCGCGCCTTCCGCCAGTGCGCGCTTGAACGGAATGACCTGGCGCCCGCCGGTGAGCGGGATGCGAAACGGCGGCACCATCTTGGCGAGATGCCGCACGGCGAACGTGATCCACTTGCCGTATGCCGCGCCGAGCAGGTCGCCCATCGACGCGAGGACGACGCGCTGCACCGGCGTGCGGTCGATCACCTCCGCGAGCGTCTTCGCGAAGTTCTCGAGGATGACGATGGTCGTCGCGCCCGAATCCTTCAGCTGGTGTTCGAGCTCGCGCGGGGTGTAGAGCGGATTCACGTTGACGCACGTGTAGCCTGCCCGCAGCACCGCCGCCATCGTCACCGGGAACTGCGGAATGTTCGGCAGCATGATCGCGACGCGCGCGCCGGGCTCGAGGCCTTGCGCTTGCAGCCATGCACCGAGCGAGCGCGACAGGTCGTCGAGCTCGCCGTACGTCATCCAGCGTTCCATGCACACCGAAAACGGCTTCGACGCGTTCTTGCGGAACGACTCCTCCAGCAACTGCGCCAGCGAGCGGTATTGGCCGGGGTCGATTTCATGCGGGACTTCGGGCGGATAGCTGGAGAGCCAAGGCTTCTGCATGGGTGTCGTTTGCTCCATTCGCGCGGATTGTCCGACCGCACGCGGCGTGCGGTTACGGTGCTTGTCCTAGGAGCCTGGCGAGGCGCGTCTCGCAAGCGACAGCGGGTGTGTCGAACATTTCGGCGATCAGCGCCGATTCGCGCTGTTCGATCGTGCCCAGGAACGTCGGCGCGTGGCCGCCACGCGCCATGGCCGCGAAGGTATCGAAGCCGGCTTCGAGAAAACGCTGCAGGCCCGACAGGCCTGCGGCGACGGAAGGCCCGCGCATCATGCGCAGCATCGTGCGCAGGCCGGGCGCGCGGGTGAGGCGGCTCATTTCCTCACCGAGCGCGATCACGTCCTTCAGCTGCGCCAGACGGTCGACGCGGCGGTCGACCACGCGCCACGCGCTCACGTAGCGCGCGGCTTCGCCACGGCCTGCATCCTCCGCGAGCCATTGGACGGCCATCGCGTAATCGAGGTCCTCGGTGAGCGAGTGCAGCAGCGCCAGGTTCACTGCCGTCTGCACGACGAGCTG
>DATBPW010000269.1:0-5027 GCA_036561125.1 Ramlibacter sp.
CACCGATTGGCATCTCGCGCGCCTTTACGACTGGCTGCCGCAGATGGGAGCGAGCGTCCTGCAGCCGCGCTATTCGCGCTACGTCATCGATTTGAACCGCCCGCCGGACGACACGCCGATGTATCCCGGCGCGTCGAACACCGAGCTGTGCCCCACGCGGTTCTTCACCGGCGATCCGCTCTACCGCGACGGCCGCGAGCCCGATGCGCAGCAACGCGCGGCCCGCCGCGAAAAGTACTGGCAGCCCTACCACGACGCGCTGGCGCAGGAACTCGAGCGCATTCGTGCGCGTCACGGCTTCGCGCTGCTGTGGGACGCCCACAGCATCCGCTCGCGCATCCCTTGGCTCTTCGAAGGCGAATTGCCCGCACTCAACATCGGTACGGCCGGCGAAGCGAGCGCGGAGGCGAAGATCACGCGCTCGGTGGCGAATTCGGCCGCGCGCCATCCTGCCTGCAGCCATGCGGTGAACGGGCGATTCAAGGGCGGCTACATCACGCGTCACTACGGGCGGCCGGCCAATGACGTGCACGCGGTGCAACTCGAGATGTGCCAGAAGCTGTACATGTCGGAACAAGCGCCGTTCGCATGGGACGAAGAACGCGCGAGCGAGATCCGGCCCGTCGTGCGCGAGATGATGCTGGCCGCGCTCGTCACAGCGGAGGCGCTCTATGACCGGTGAAGGCGCGCGGTATTTCGCGCCGCTCGCCTGGGCGCGCGGCGCATGGATGCGCGACGTGCTTCTCGAGACCGATGCGCGCGGCCATTGGTCGCGCATCGAGGGGGGTGCCGGCGCGCTCGAACGGCTCGGCGCGACGGTGCTCCACGGTCCCGTGCTGCCGGGCATCGTCAATGCCCACAGCCACGCGTTCCAGCGCGCGATGGCGGGGCTGGCGGAGCGCGCCGGCGACACCGCCGACGATTTCTGGAGCTGGCGTGATCGCATGTACCGCGCGGCCAATCGCATCACACCGGGGCAACTCGAGGCGGTCGCGGCGTTCCTCTACGCGGAGTTGCTGCAGTCGGGCTACACGCACGTGTGCGAATTCCACTACGTCCACAACGGCGTGGACGGCAAGCCTTATGCGGACCCGCTCGAGATGTCGCGCGCACTCGCCCGTGCCGCGCACCGCACGGGGATCGGGCTGACGCTGCTGCCCGCGCTCTACATCCGAGCGGGCTTCGCAGCGAAAGGGTTGCGCGAAGACCAGCGCCGCTTCGCGTCGACGATCGAGTCGGTGATGCACGTCGCCCATGCGGTGCGAGGCGGCGCGAGCGACAGCGAGCGAATCACCGCCGGCATCGCGATCCACTCGCTGCGCGCCGTCGACAAGTCAGCGCTGAAGGACATCGCCGCCGCCGCGAGCGACATGCCCGTGCACATTCACCTCGCGGAGCAAAGACGCGAAGTGGAGGACTGCCTCGTTGAACACGGCAAGCGTCCGGTCGAGTTCCTGCTGGAGCAGGTGCGCCCCGACGAGCGCTGGAACCTGGTCCACGCGACGCAATGCACGCCCGATGAACTCGGTTTGCTTCGCAATACGGGCGCCGCGATCGTGATCTGTCCCAGCACAGAGGCAAACCTCGGCGACGGCGTGTTCGAGCTGGCCTCGTGGCTGGGGCAAAGCGGCAACTGGTCGATCGGGTCGGACAGCCACGTCACGCGCAGCTGGCGCGAGGAGTTGCGCCTGCTCGAATACTCGCAGCGCCTGCACACGCGCAAGCGCAACGTCGCGGCGTCGGCCGCGGTCATGCACGGCTGCGCCACCGCGTTGTTCGAAGGAGCGCTGCTGGGCGGCACGGCGGCCGCGGGATTGCCGCTCGGCGGCTTGCGCGCCGGCGAGCGCGCCGATTTCGTCGTTGTCGATCGCGATGCGCCGGAACTCGCCGGCATTCCCGACGATCACGTGCTCGACGCGCTGGTCTTCTCGTCGCCCGAAACGCGCTTCTCGCGCGTGTTCGTCGCGGGCGAGGAAGTGCTCGCCGGGGGCGAGTGGAACGAATACGCGCGCGACTTCCGCGCGGCGATGCGCGAACTCTGGGCCTAGCTGCGCCCGAGGAAAGCGCTCGGCGGCTGGCCCATCGCCGACTTGAACATGGCAGTGAAGGCGCTGTCGCTCGAATAGCCGCTTGCCTGCGCGACGTGGTTGACCGGCATCCCGCGCGCGAGCATCGGCAGCGCATGCGCGAGGATCGCCTGCTGGCGCCACTGCTGGTAGGTGGTCGCGAGCTCGTCGCGGAACAGGCGCGCCATCGTGCGTTCGCTGGCGCCGAAGTGCCGCGACCATTCGGCGAGAGTGGATCGCTGCGCGGGCGCGCGCAGCACGGCGTCGCACAGCGCGCGCAATCGCTTGTCGGCCTGCGCGTGCGGCATGGGCACGCCCAATGCGTGCAGGTCGGCGTGGGCGATCTCGTCCATGACGAGCCCCGACAGCCGCTGTTCGCGGTCGCGTGGCAACGGATGCGCGTCGAGCGCCGTCACCAGTTCGCGCAGCAGCGGCGAAACGACGATCACGCGGCAGCCGGTCCAGCCGGCCGGTGTGGCCGATGCGTCGATGTACAGCGTGCGGAACTGCGCGTCCTCCAGCACATGCACCGAGTGGCGCGCGCCCGGCGCAACCCAGACCGCGCGCGACGGCGGGACGATGTACGTGACCTGGTCGTCGGCTGCAAGGTCCCGTTGCGCAGTCACCTGCAGGATGCCCGCCGCGCAGTAGGCGAGCTGCGACCACGCATGGCGGTGCGGCTCGAAATGCGTGTCGGCCGGCATCGAGCGCGCGCGCACCCGCACGGGCCGATGGCGCGTCGGGCGATACGGGTCGGTGTCGCCGATGGGCGTGCTGGGCGATTTCCTCGGGGCCATGGCGGTTGTCCGATTCTCGCAAAAAGCTGGCGTTCCGTCGCATTTCGGAAAAACGGCGGCACCCTTACCATCCGGCGATGAGCACGACGACCGCGGATGCCTTGCCCGCCACGAGCCTGCGCCGCGACGCGGGCGTGATCGGACTGGTGGGGCTGGCGCACATGATCAGCCACTTCAGCCAGCTGCTGTTGCCGCCGCTGTTCCCGTGGCTCAAGGACGCGTTCAACGCGAGCTACACCGAGCTCGGTTTCCTGATGACGATCTTCTTCGTCGTCTCGTGCACGGTGCAGACCGCGTCCGGTTTCCTGGTCGATCGCTTCGGCCCGCGGCCGATCCTGTTCACCGGGCTCGCGCTGCTCGGCGGCGCAGCGTTCGGCTTCGCATCGAGCCCGAATTACCTCACGCTGGCCCTGTGCACGGCCGTCGCCGGGCTGGGCAACGGGGTGTTCCACCCGGTCGACTACACGCTGATCAACCGCAAGGTGAGCCCGTCCCGCCTCGGCCACGCGTACAGCGTCCACGGCATCACCGGCAGCCTCGGCTGGGCGCTCGCGCCGGCGGTGGTCGTGCCGCTGGCGATCCACTTCGGCTGGCGCTCGGCGTTGATGACGGCCGGCGTGATCGCGTATGTCGTGCTCGCGATCGTTTGGTTCAAGCGCTCGTCGCTCGAGCTTCCCGCCGCCGCGCCCAAGCATGCGGCCGCGGCGCATGGAGAGAAGACGCTCGCTTTCCTGTCCATCCCCGCCGTGTGGATGTGCTTCGGTTTCTTTTTCTTCTACGCCGTGGTGCTGAGCACCGTGCAGGCCTTCGCGCCCGAGGCGGCGCGGCGCTTGCACGACGTGCCGATCGCGTGGGCGGCGATGTGCCTGACCGTCTACATGACGTGCGCGGCAGGCGGCATGGTGTTCGGCGGCTTTCTCGCCTCCGACCCGGAGCGCTGCGAACGCATCGTCGGCGCCGGGTTCGGCGTGGCCGCGCTGTTCGCGCTGGTCATCGGCTTCGGTTCCATTCCCGCGATGGCGGTCCCCGTGCTGTTCGGCGCGATGGGCTTCGCGAGCGGCATCGCGGGCCCGTCGCGCGACCTGCTCGTGAAGAAATCCACGCCCGACAACGCGACCGGGCGCGTGTACGGCGTGGTCTATTCGGGCCTCGACATCGGGCAGGCGATCGCGCCGCTGTTCTTCGGCCCGCTGATGGACCACCAGAACTGGCAGGGCGTGTGGATCGGGCTCGTCCTCGCGCAGGCGGTGCTGATCACCAGCGCGTTCAATGTGCGCCGCGTGCGCCGCACGGCCGTCGCGCCCGCATAGGCGCTTCGCGTCCGCGCTATCCTTCGGGCCATGTACGCCACGTACTTCGGCCTGAAGCACGAACCGTTTTCGATCGCGCCCGACCCGCATTACCTCTTCATGAGCGAGCGGCATCGCGAGGCGCTCGCGCACCTGTTGTACGGCCTGGGCGGCGGCGGCGGGTTCGTGCTGCTCACCGGCGAGATCGGCACGGGCAAGACGACGCTGTGCCGCCTGTTCCTCGAGCAGATCCCCGCGAGCTCCAACGTCGCCTACATCTTCAACCCGAAGCTCACGGCGCTCGAACTGCTGCAATCGATCTGCGAGGAGTTCCGCATCGACGTGCCGCCGTCGCCGTCGATGAAGGCCTACGTCGACCGGCTCAATGCCTTCCTGCTCGAAGCGCACGCGGCCGGGCGCAACAACGTGCTCATCATCGACGAGGCGCAGAACCTGTCGGCGGAGGTGCTGGAGCAACTGCGGCTGCTCACGAACCTGGAGACACGCGAGCGCAAGCTGCTTCAGATCGTGCTGATCGGTCAGCCGGAGTTGCGCGAGATGCTCGCGCGCCCCGAACTCGAACAGCTCGCGCAACGCGTGATCGCGCGCTACCACCTCGATGCGCTCACGTCCGCCGAGACGGAGCAGTACATCCGGCATCGCATGGATGTCGCGGGGCTGGAGCGGCCCTTCCCGTTCGAGCCGCGCGCGATCCGGCGCGTGCACGCCGCCACGCGCGGTGTGCCGCGGCGGATCAACCTGCTGTGCGATCGCGCCTTGCTCGGCGCGTTCGCGAATTCGCGTGCCGCAGTCGATCGCCAGACCGTCGACCAGGCGGCGCAGGAAGTCTTCGGCAAGCCCGCTGCGCCTGCGCC
>DATBPW010000270.1:0-1705 GCA_036561125.1 Ramlibacter sp.
TTCCCAGCACCAGCATCGCGGCAGTTTAAGCCACGCGATTGAGCATATAGCCGCAAGTCATCAACGCTCTGGGACAATCCGCGCACCCATGGGCATCAGCGCATACCTGAGAGAGATCGGCCGCGGCAAGGACGGCGCGCGCGCGCTCACACGCGAGCAGGCCGCGGACCTGTTCGGCCAGGTGCTCGACGGCGCGGTGACCGATCTCGAACTCGGGGCCTTCTGCATCGCGATGCGTGTGAAGGGTGAAGCGCCGCAGGAGCTCGCGGGATTTCTCGACGCGACGCATGCGCGCATGAAGCAAGTGCCGGCCGGCGCGCTGCCGCTCATCGTGCTGCCCAGCTACAACGGGGCGCGCAAGCTGCCACTGCTCACGCCCTTGCCCGGCCTGCTGCTCGCGCGCGCAGGGCTGCCCGTCCTGATCCACGGCACGCAAACCGAAACGTCCCGCGTTGCCGTGGCCGATGTGCTCGCGGCGCTTGACATCGAGCCGCTGCGCGAGGTGCGCGCGATCGCGTCCGGCGAACTCGCCTACCTGCCCACGGAAGTGCTGTGCCCGGGCCTGAAACGCCTGCTCGACGCGCGGCGCACGATCGGCCTGCGCAATTCAGCGCACAGCATCGTGAAGCTGATGAACCCGTGCGCCGGCGAAGCGGTGATCGTCGGCAGCTTCACGCACCCCGAATACGCGCAGTCGATGGCGGCCGTGTTCGAACTCATGGGCTCGACAGGCATGCTGCTGCGAGGCACCGAAGGCGAGCCGGTCGCGGACCCGCGCCGCATGCGCGAGCTGGTCGGCTTCGTCCGTGGGCAGCGGGTCGAACTCGAGGCGGAACACAAAGGCACAGTCACCGACCTGCCGGAGCTGCCCACCGGCACGGAATCCGGTGCGACCGCCGCCTATATCCGTGACGTGCTCTCGGGCAAGCAGCCCGTGCCGGCGCCGATCGCACGGCAGGTGGAACATCTCTTGCATCTTGCACGGAGCAGCGCAAAGGAGCCGACCGAGTGAACAGCAGCAATCTCCAGCCGGGCAAGGTCACGCTCGTCGGCGCGGGCCCGGGCGATCCGGACCTGCTCACGTTCAAGGCGGCGAAGGCGATCCAGGCCGCGACGCTCTTGCTCGTCGACGACCTGGTGAGCGCGCAAGTGGTCGCGCTCGCCTCGCCCACCGCGCGCATCGTGCACGTCGGAAAGCGCGGCGGCTGCAAGAGCACGCCGCAGGCCTTCATCGAAAAGTTGATGGTGATGGCGGCGCGCGAAGGCGAGAACGTCGTGCGCCTCAAGGGTGGCGACCCGTTCATCTTCGGACGCGGCGGCGAGGAGGTCGAGCACCTGCGCGCGGCGGGCATCGAAGTCGAGGTCGTGAACGGCATCACCTCGGGGCTCGCCGCGGTCACCGCGCTGGGCGTTCCGCTGACGCATCGCGAACACGCGCACGGCGTCGTGTTCGTCACCGGCCACGCGCATCCGGGATCGGAAGGCGCCGACTGGCGCGCGCTCGCGATCGCCGCGCGCGAAGCGAAGCTCACGCTCGTGATCTACATGGGCGTGAGCGGCGCCGCGCGCATCCAGCAGGAGTTGCTCACGGGCCTGCCCGCATCGACACCCGTGGCGATCGTGCACAAGGCCACGTTGCCGGACCAACGCGAAGCGATCACCACGCTCGGCGAGCTGCAAGCGACGATCGAGCGCGAGTCGCTCG
>DATBPW010000271.1:0-4133 GCA_036561125.1 Ramlibacter sp.
CGTGACCGCGCCGAGGTGCAGGTGCTGCTGGATCTCCTTCATCACGACCGGCAGGCCGCCCGCGTAGCAGAAGTCTTCCATCAGGTGCTCGCCCGAGGGCTGCAGGTTCAGCAGGCACGGCATCTCGCTGCCGAGCTTTTCGAAATCGTCGACGTCGAGTTTCACGCCGATGCGGCCCGCGATCGCGATCAGGTGGATCACCGCGTTGGTCGAGCCGCCGATCGCGGCGAGCGTGCGGATCGCGTTCTCGAACGCTTGCCGCGTGAGGATCTGCGATAGCCGCAGGTCCTCGTGCACCATCTCCACGATGCGCCGGCCCGCGTTGCGCGCGATCACGTTGCGCCGGCCGTCCACCGCGGGATAGGCCGCGTTGCCCGGCAAGCCGAGGCCGAGCGCCTCGACCATACTCGCCATCGTCGACGCCGTGCCCATCGTCATGCAGTGCCCGTGGCTGCGATGCATGCAGCTTTCCGCTTCGAAGAAATCCTGCAGCTTGAGCGTGCCCGCTCGCACCTGTTCGCTCATGCTCCACACGCCCGTGCCCGAGCCGAGTTCCTGCCCGCGCCACTTGCCGTTGAGCATCGGCCCGCCCGACACGCCGATGGTCGGCAGGTCCACGCTCGATGCGCCCATCACGAGCGACGGCGTCGTCTTGTCGCAGCCCATCAACAGCACGACGCCGTCGATCGGGTTGCCGCGGATGGACTCTTCCACGTCCATGCTCGCGAGGTTGCGATAGAGCATCGCGGTCGGGCGCAGCATCGTCTCGCCGAGCGACATCACCGGGAACTCCAGCGGGAAGCCACCCGCTTCGTACACGCCGATCTTCACTTGCTCGGCCAGCGTGCGGAAGTGCGAGTTGCACGGCGTGAGCTCGCTGAACGTGTTGCAGATGCCGATCACCGGCCGGCCGTCGAACTGGTCGTGCGGGATGCCCTTGCCCTTGAGCCAGCTGCGGTAGGCGAAGCCGTCGCGGTCCTGCCGGCCGAACCATTGCTGCGAGCGCAGGTCCGAGGGTTTCTTCCGGGGTTTGTCGCTCATCGTCGCTCCTCGTGAAGACTGCATCCTATCGTATGATGATTGCAAAAGGAGAACCCCGTGGCCGCTCGCCCCGACGTCCTGCTCGCGAACAAGCTCTCGCCGCTCTACCACGAACAGCTCGCGCGCGAATTCAGCACGCACAAGGAATTCGGCCCGCACGGCGCGTCGAAGATCCGCGGCTATGCGGCGTCCGGTGAATCGAAAGTGCCCGCGGACCTCATCGCGCAATTGCCGGCGCTGGAGATCATCTCGGTGATGGGCGTGGGCTACGACGGTGTCGACGTCGCGGCCGCGAAGGCACGCGGCATCATGGTGACGCACACGCCCGACGTGCTCAACGACGACGTCGCCGATCTCGCGATCGGCCTCATGCTGTGCGCGTCGCGCCAACTGCCGCAGGCCAACGACTTCGTGCACCACGGCAAGTGGGTGAACGGCCCGATGCCGCTCGCGCGCAAGATGTCCGGCGCGCGGCTCGGCCTCGTGGGCATGGGCCGCATCGGCCAGGCGATCGCGGCGCGCGCGCTGGCTTTCGGCATGTCGGTCGCGTACACCGCGCGCACCGGCAAGCAGCACCTGCCCTACAAGTTCCATGCGGACGTGCGCCACCTGGCGCGCGAGAGCGACTTCCTCGTCGTGATCACTCCCGGCGGCGCCGGCACGCTCAAGTTGGTCAATGCCGAAGTGCTGGAGGCATTGGGGACCAAGGGCATCCTCGTGAACGTCGCGCGCGGCTCGGTGGTGGATGAAGCAGCGCTCATCGACGCGCTGCAGCGCGGCGTGATCGGCGGCGCGGGCCTCGACGTCTTCGAGAGCGAACCGAACGTGCCGCAGGCGCTGCGCGACATGCCGAACGTGGTGCTCACGCCGCACATCGGCAGCGCCACCACGCAGACGCGCCGCGCGATGGCGGACCTCGCCGTGGACAACCTGCTCGCCCATTTCGCGGGCCAGCCGGTGAAGACGCCGGTGCCCGAATGCCGCGGCTGATCGGCGCCTGATCCGGCGCGGGTAAACCCTTCCCGGGTGTCTCCGGCAATCATCATACGATTGCCATCCTCAAGCCAAACAAGGAGACAACGCCAATGAAACTCGCAGCAAGAATCGCGCTTGCGCTCGCGGCGATGGGCCTCGCCTGCGCCAGCGGCGTGGCCCGCGCCGACGAGACGCTCACCGTGTTCTGGACCAAGGGCTTCTACAAGTCCGAGGACGACGCGCTGTTCGCGGCCATCAAGAAGTTCGAAGCCAAGCACAAGGGCGTGAAGGTCGAACTGTCGCAATACCCGGTGCAGGACACGATCCCCAAGACCGTGGCCGCGCTCGACGCGGGCAACCCGCCCGACGTCGCATATTCCGACGTGTACGACTTCCAGGTCACCGCCAAGTGGGCCTTCGATGACAAGCTCGAGGACATCTCGGGCGTGATCGACCCGATCCGCGCGAAGTTCGAGCCGGCGGCGCTGTCCACCACGTTCCTCTACGACGACGTGACGAAGAAGCGCGCGTACTACGCGTTCCCGATCAAGCAGCAGACCATGCACATCCAGTACTGGAAGGACATGCTCTCCGAAGCGGGCTTCAAGGAAAGCGACATCCCGAAGGATTGGCACGGCTACTGGAACTTCTGGTGCGAGAAGGTGCAGCCGGCGTACCGCCAGAAGACGGGCAAGCGCGCCTACGGCGTGGGCTTCCCGATGGGCGTGGACTCGAGCGACACGTTCTATTCGTTCCTGACGTTCGCCGATGCGTACAACGTCCACATGGTCAACGATTCGGGCAAGCTGCTGGTGGACGACCCCGCCGTGCGCCAGGGCCTGATCGGCGCGATGACCGATTACGTGATGCCCTACCAGAAGGGCTGCACGCCGCCGTCGTCGACGACCTGGAAGGACCCGGACAACAACAACGCCTTTCACAACAAGACGATCGTGATGACGCACAACGCGACCATCTCCATCGCCGCGAAGTGGCTGGACGACATGAACAACGCCGCGCTGACGGACGCGCAGCGCGCCGAGGCGAAGAAGAACTACGAGCAGAACATTGCGACCGCCGGCTTTCCCAACAAGCCGGACGGCAGCAAGATGGTCTACCGCGCGGCGGTGAAGACCGGGGTGATATTCAAGGGCGCGAAGCACATGAAGCTGGCCAAGGAGTTCGTCGCGTTCATGCTGGATGAACAGAACCTCACGCCGTACGTCGAGGGCTCGCTGGGCCGCTGGTTCCCGGTGACCAAGGCCGCGCAGCAGAGCAAGTTCTGGAAGGCCGACCCGCACCGCCTCGACGTGTACAACCAGTTCATGTCCGGCACGGTGCCGTTCGAGTTCACGAAGAACTACAAGTTCACGGTCCTGAACAACGAGAACGTGTGGGGCAAGGCGATGAACCGCATCGTCAACGAACACGTGCCGGTGGACAAGGCGGTGGACGAGATGATCGCGCGCATCAAGCAAGTCGCGGGGTCTTGAGTCCACTGCAACAGCCGGACGCAGAATTCGCGGAAACTTCGCAGAAGGCGCAGAAGAAATCAATGAATCCTTTCTGCGACTTCTGCGCAACTTCCGCGACTTCTGCGTCCGGCTGTCCTGCATTCAAATGAGCGCGACACTCCCCATCGACAGCACGGTCCCTTCACCGCGGCGCCGGGGCACGACCTCGTGGGAGTTCTGGGGGCGCGTGCTGGTCGTGCCTTACCTCATCGTGTTCGTCGTGTTCGTGCTGTACCCGGTGGGGTACGGCCTGTGGCTCGCGCGGCATCCCGCAAGCTACGTCGCGCTTGCCAACGACCCCATCTTCTTTCGCACCGCGGTCAATACGCTGGTGTTCCTGGTCGTCGGCATCAACCTGAAGATGGTCGTGGCGCTGATGCTCTCGGGCTTCTTCGTGCACGAGCGCTGGTGGATCAAGATCCTCTCGCTGCTGTTCATCCTGCCGTGGGCGGTGCCGTCGATCCCCACGATCCTGTCGGTGCGCTTCATGCTCAACCCCGAATGGGGCGTGATCAACAGCACCATCTTCCGGCTCACGGGCAACGACGGTCCCAACTGGCTCAACGACCCGACGCTCGCCCTGAGCCTGTCGATGCTGATGCA
>DATBPW010000272.1:0-1919 GCA_036561125.1 Ramlibacter sp.
TCGGTCGGCGAAGTGATGGCGATCGGCCGCACGTTCCAGGAATCGTTCCAGAAGGCGCTGCGCGGCCTCGAGGTCGGCGTCGACGGCATGAACGAGAAGACGCAGGACCGCGAGTTGCTGAAAAAGGAGCTGGGTGAGCCCGGCCCCGAGCGCATCTGGTACGTGGGCGACGCATTCGCCGCGGGCTGGACGCTCGATGAGGTGCACGACCTCACCAAGATCGACAAGTGGTTCCTGGTGCAGATCGAAGAGATCGTGAAGATCGAGCTGGCGCTCGAGAAGACGAGCCTGGCCGCGATCGATGCCGACACGCTGCGCATGCTCAAGCGCAAGGGCTTCTCCGACCGGCGCCTGGCCAAGCAGCTGCAGACCACGGACAAGATCATCCGCGACAAGCGCCGCGCGCTCGGCATCCGGCCCGTCTACAAGCGCGTCGATACCTGCGCCGCCGAGTTCGCGACGAATACGGCCTACATGTACTCGACCTACGAGGACGAGTGCGAGGCCGAGCCGACGAACCGCAAGAAGATCATGGTGCTCGGCGGCGGCCCCAACCGCATCGGGCAGGGCATCGAGTTCGACTACTGCTGCGTTCACGCGGCGCTCGCGCTGCGCGAGGACGGGTACGAGACCATCATGGTCAACTGCAACCCGGAAACGGTCTCGACCGACTACGACACGAGCGACCGCCTGTACTTCGAGCCGCTGACGCTCGAGGACGTGCTGGAGATCGTCGACAAGGAAAAACCGCTGGGCGTGATCGTGCAGTACGGCGGCCAGACGCCGCTGAAGCTCGCGCTGGGCCTCGAGCGCGAAGGCGTGCCGATCATCGGCACGTCGCCCGACATGATCGACGCGGCGGAAGATCGTGAACGGTTCCAGAAATTGCTGCACGAATTGCAACTGAAGCAGCCGCCGAATGCGACCGCGCGGACGGAACAGGAGGCGCTCGAGAAAGCCGCGGCGCTGGGCTATCCGCTCGTCGTGCGCCCGAGCTACGTGCTGGGCGGCCGCGCGATGGAGATCGTGCACGAGCAGCGCGACCTCGAGCGCTACATGCGCGAGGCGGTGAAGGTGTCGAACGATTCGCCCGTGCTGCTGGACCGGTTCCTCAACGACGCGATCGAATGCGACGTGGATTGCCTGTCCGACGGCAAGCGCACGTTCATCGGCGGCGTGATGGAGCACATCGAGCAGGCCGGGGTGCACTCGGGCGACTCGGCGTGCTCGCTGCCGCCGTATTCGCTGTCGCAGGCGACGGTCGATGAACTCAAGAAGCAGACCGCCGCCATGGCCAAGGCGCTCGGCGTCGTCGGCCTGATGAATGTGCAGTTCGCGATCCAGCACGACGACGGCAAGGACGTGATCTACGTGCTTGAAGTGAACCCGCGCGCGTCGCGCACCGTGCCTTTCGTGAGCAAGGCCACGGGCATCCAGCTCGCGAAGGTCGCGGCGCGCTGCATGGTGGGCCAGTCCCTCGAGCAGCAAGGCATCCGCAACGAGGTCACGCCGCCATACTTCAGCGTGAAGGAAGCGGTGTTCCCGTTCGTGAAGTTCCCCGGCGTCGACACGATCCTCGGCCCCGAGATGAAGTCCACCGGCGAAGTGATGGGCGTGGGCAAGAGTTTCGGGGAAGCGTTCATCAAGAGCCAGCTAGGCGCCGGCACGAAGATCCCGCGTCCGGCCGATGCCGTGAAGAAGGTGTTCCTCACTGTGAAGAACGCGGACAAGCCGCGCGCCATCGAGATCGCGCGCCAGCTCGCCGCGGCCGGCTTCGAGATCGTTGCGACCAAGGGGACGGCGGCAGCGATCAACGCGGCGGGCATCACCTGCCAGCCCGTGAACAAGGTGGCCGAAGGCCGCCCGCACGTGGTCGACATGATCAAGAACAACGAGATCTGCCTCGTGATCAACACGGT
>DATBPW010000273.1:0-11638 GCA_036561125.1 Ramlibacter sp.
GGGATCATCGCGTTGCGCAGCACGTGGCCCCACAAGGTGCGCGTGCGCGACGCGCCTTTCGCGCGCGCGGTGCGCACGAAGTCCTCGCGCGAAACCTCGAGCACGGCGGAGCGCGTGATGCGCGCTAGGATCGCCGACTGCACGACGGCGAGCGCGAGCGCCGGCAGCATCAGCGCCTTGATGCCGGCGAGGACGCCGTCGTCCCAGCCGGGGAAGCCGCCGGCCGAAAACCAGTGCAGGTGCACGGAGAACAGCAGGATCAGCAGGATCGCGAACCAGAAGTTCGGGATCGCGATGCCCACCTGCGACAAGGCCATCACGCCGACGTCGCCCGCCTTGTTGTGGCGCGCGGCGGCGAAGATTCCCGCGGCGAGCGCGATCACGGCCGTGAGCGCCATGGCCATGATCGCTAGCGGCACGGTGAGCGTGAGCCGCTGCCACACCAGTTCGGACACTGGCGTGCTGTACGCGTAGCTGAGCCCGAGGTCGCCATGCAGCAAGCCCCAGATCCAGTCCCAGTAGCGCTCCAGCGGCGCGCGGTCGAGGCCGAGCTTCACCGCGAGTGCATGCACCGCGTCGGGCGACGCGTCAGGGCCCATCAGGATCTGCGCGGCGTTGCCCGGCAGGACTTCGAGCACCAGGAACACCACGACCGAAGCGCCCACCAGCGTCGCAACCAGGGTGATCAGGCGCTTGGCGAGGAAGACGCTCATGGCGCGGGGGATAATGCCAGAACTATGGCATTGATGATCACCGACGAGTGCATCAACTGCGACGTGTGCGAGCCCGAGTGCCCCAACCAGGCGATCTTCCTCGGCCCCGAGATCTACCAGATCGACCCGCACAAGTGCACCGAATGCGTCGGCCACTTCGACGAGCCGCAGTGCGTGCAGGTGTGCCCGGTGAACTGCATTCCGCAGGACCCGGCTTTCGCCGAGTCGCGCGAGACGCTGTGGCAGAAGTACCGGCGGCTCACGGCCGCGGCGAAGAGCGAATAGGCGCGGGTCAGCCGGCCTTCTTCTTCGGCGCTTTCTTCTTCGGCCCCGGCACGCGCGCGACGTACACCTCGGGCTTGTGCTCCTCGATCTTCTGCACCTGTTCCTTCGGGATGTAGGCGGCCACGGGCTTCGCCTCTTCCTTCATGCGCGCCTTCTCCATCGCATCGGCGAGCTTCATGTCGCGCGCCGTGTTCTCGCGCGCGACTTGCGCTTCGCGGGCCGTGGGCGTGTAGCCCGCCGATTGCGCGAAGGCGCCGCCGCCGAGCAGCAGCATCGCAATGGCGACGCAAAGTTTCGTCTTCATGGTGTCGTTCCCCCCTCAGGTTCCGGTTTGGGCGGCTTGGGCCGCGGTGGTTTGCTCGTGTGGATCAACAGCGTGGCCCTCTCCATTTCGCCCGCGATGAGCGCGGGCGCGGCCTTCAGCGTGCGCGCGATGCACTCCTGCATCGCGGTCCTCTGTTCGGGCGCGGGCTTGCGCAGCACCCAGTCCGCCACTTCGTCCTTCACGCCGGGATGGCCGATGCCGATGCGCAGGCGCCAGTAGTCGCCCGTGCCCAGTTGCGCGTGGATGTCGCGCAGGCCGTTGTGGCCCGCATGCCCGCCGCCGAACTTCAGCTTGGCCTGGCCCGGCGCGATGTCGAGTTCGTCGTGGACGACGAGGATCTCTTCGGGCTTGATCTTGTAGAAGCGCGAAAGCGCGGCGACGGCGCGGCCCGACAGGTTCATGAACGTCTGCGGCTCGAGCAGCCACACCGGGCCGCTGTGCACGTTCGCGCGCGCGACGAGGCCGTGGTAGCCCTTGTCGGAGACGAGCGGCACCTTCAATTCATTCGCGAGCGCGTCCACCCACCAGAAGCCGGCGTTGTGGCGCGTCGCCTCGTACTCGGGACCCGGATTGCCCAGCCCCACGAACAGCTTGATTCCCATGCGGCGGATTATCGGCGGGCCGCCACGATGCAAATGGCCCACCGAGGTGGGCCATTCACGCTTTTCCTGTGAGGGAAATTACTTCTTCTTCTTGTCGTCCTTGGCGGGAGCCTTTTCAGCCTTCGCGTCCTTGGCCGGTGCGGCGGCAGCGCCCGGGGCGGCAGCGCCCGCAGCAGCGGTCGCGCCCGGCGCGGCGGCGGCAGCGCCTTCCACAGCCACCGCGGCTTCCGTCGGCTCTTCGCCGCCGACCACGGCCACAGAGACGACCACCGGGTCTTTCTTGCCGTGCGTCACGGCCGTCACGCCCTTGGGCAGCGTGATCTCGCTCAGGTGCAGCGACATGCCCTTCTTCAGCCCGGACAGGTCGACTTCGATGAACTCCGGCAGGTCGGCCGGGAAGCACGAGATGTCGAGGTCGGACATGACGTGGTTCACGACGCAGCCGTCGAACTTGATGGCCTGCGACTCCTCGGCCTTCACGAAGTGGAACGGCACCTTCATGTGCAGCTTGGTCTTCGCGTCGACGCGCTGGAAGTCGATGTGCACGACCTGCGGCTTGTACGGGTGGTACTGCACGTCGCGCAGCAGCACCTTGCTTTCCTTGCCGGCCATCTCCATGTCGAGGATGGTCGAGTGGAAGGTTTCCTTCTTGAGCGCGTGCCACAGCGCGTTGTGGTCCAGCTCGATCAGCTGGGGCTCGCCCTGGCCACCGTACACGATGCCGGGCGCCTTGCCCGTGGCGCGGAGACGGCGGCTCGCACCCGTCCCCTGCTTGGCGCGCTCGAAAGCGACGAATTTCATTTCTCTCTCTCCGGTTGATGGGGCAGCCGCCGCGACCAGCGTGAAGCCCCGCTAAAAACGGTTTCCTACGGAAACCGACTACGTCTTCAGAACAAGTTCTAGCGATCCGCTTTCGGCTCTCGCTGAAATCTTTCCCTCACTTCGTTTCAGAAAAGATTTTCTTGTTCCGAGAACAAACTCATCACCGACTCGCCCTTGGCGATGCGCGAGATCGTCTCGGCGATCAGCGGCGCCACGGACAGCTGGCGGATCTTCGGGCACTTGCGCGCGCCGTCGTGCAGCGGGATCGTGTTGGTCACGACCACTTCGTCGAGTGCCGCGCCCTTGGACAGGCGCTCGATCGCGGGGCCCGAGAACACGGGGTGCGTGCAATACGCATACACGTGCTTCGCGCCGCGCTCCTTGAGCACTTCGGCCGCCTTCACCAGCGTGCCGGCCGTGTCGATCATGTCGTCCATGATTACGCAGTTGCGCCCGTCGATCTCGCCGATCACGTGCATCACTTCGCTCACGTTGGCCTTCGGCCGGCGCTTGTCGATGATCGCGAGGTCCGTGCCCAGCTGCTTGGCCAGCGCGCGGGCGCGCACCACGCCGCCGACGTCCGGCGACACCACGATCAAGTCCTCGTACTGCTTGTGCCGCAGGTCCGCCAGCAGCACCGGCGACGCGTAGATGTTGTCAACCGGGATGTCGAAGAAGCCCTGGATCTGGTCGGCGTGCAGGTCCATCGTCAGCACGCGCGACACGCCCACCGTCTGCAGCAGGTTCGCCACCACGCGCGCCGAGATCGGCACGCGCGCCGAACGCGGCCGGCGATCCTGCCGCGCATAGCCGAAGTACGGGATCACGGCGCTGATGCGCTCGGCCGACGCGCGCTTGAGCGCATCGACCATGATCAGCAGCTCCATCAGGTTCTCGTTCGTCGGCGCGCAGGTCGATTGCACGACGAACACGTCACGCGCGCGGACGTTCTGGTTCACCTCGACGGTGACTTCGCCGTCGGAGAAGCGCCCGACGGTCGCCGCGCCGAGCGAAATGCCCAGGTGCCCCGCAATCTCCGCGGCGAGCGCGGGATTGGCGTTGCCGGTGAACACCATGAAATCGGGATGCGGTTGAACCTGCATGGACGGGCGGACTGTCAAAACTTTTGGCAGGGGAGGAAGGACTCGAACCCTCGAATGCCGGAATCAAAATCCGGTGCCTTAACCAACTTGGCGACTCCCCTACACTGGTCGCCGGCCGGACTACCCGGCCTGCAACCGTCAATCGTCGCTGGAAGCCCATCCCGCGAGCGGATGGACATCCACGTTGCTGCATTCCCTGGCCTGCCAGCCTTCGGCCGGGACCGCGCCGGGCGACTGGCCGGGCGCGAGGAGCGCGAACACCGCACTGCCCGAACCGGTCATGCGCCCCTGGAGGCCCTGCGCGCCCAGCCATTGCAGGGCTTCGCTCACGGCAGGGCAGATCCTTTGCGCGACCGGCTGCAGGTCGTTCGCACCGAATGCAAACGGGTTTGCAGCAAAGCCCGTGATTATAGCAGCGGGGCTCGAACGGTTCAGGCCGGGGTCGGCGAAGATACGCGCCGTCTGCACGCCGTCGGGCGGCTTCACGACGGCAAAGCGCGCCCGCGGCAGGGCTATGGGTGTGAGCTTCTCGCCGATGCCTTCGACCCAGGCGTTGCGCCCGCCGATGAAAAACGGCACATCGGCGCCGAGGTGCTGCCCGATCGCGGCGAGCTGCGATCGGCCCAGCTTCGTGCCCCACAGGCGGTTCAGTGCGAGCAGCGTGGACGCGGCATCGGACGAGCCGCCGCCCATTCCCGCTTCGCTCGGGATGCGCTTGTCGACAGTGATGTGGGCGCCGACCTGAGTGCCGGTGGCGGCCTGCAGCGCTCGCGCCGCGCGGACGGTGAGGTCGTCCTCGGGCAGCGGCGCGCCGAGATCCTCGCGCGAAATTTCCGCGCCGTCGCGCACTTCGAAATGCAGCGTGTCGCACCAATCCACCAGCATGAAGGCCGATTGGAGCAAGTGCATGCCGTCGGCGCGGCGGCCGAGCACATGCAGGAACAGATTGAGCTTGGCCGGTGCCGGGACGTCGTAGAGCGCGCGCATCCGACAGCGCTCAAGGCTTGACGTGCAAGCGCTTGAGCGTCTCCCGCAACGTGTCGTCGTCGTTGTCCAGCAGCAGGCCTTCTTTCCAGATCGCCTGCGCGCGATCGCGCTGGCCTAGGCTCCACAGCACTTCGCCCAGGTGCGCGGCGATGTCGGCATCGGGGCGCGCCTTGTACGCGCCGTCGAGCAGGCGCAGCGCCTCCTGCCTGTTGCCCATGCGGAACTCGACCCAACCCAGGCTGTCGGTGATGAACGGGTCGCCGGGCGCGTACGCCAGCGCCTTCTCGATCAGCTCCTTCGCTTCGGGCAGGCGGATGTTGCGCTCCGCGAAGGAGTAGCCGAGCGCGTTGTAGGCGTGGTGGTAGTCGGGCTGCGCGGCGATCAGCTGGCGCAGCAGCCGCTCCATCTCGCCCGGCTTGCCCATCTTGTCGGCGAGCATGGCCTGGTCGTACAGCAGGTCGGGGTCGGCGGGCGGCTTCGCGTTCGCCTGCGCCAGCACGTCGAACGCGGCCTTGTACTGCTTGTTGTCGCGCAGCAGCTGCACTTCGGCCAACATCTTCAGGCGCGCGTCGCCGGGCTCGCGCTCAGGCAGCTGGCGGATCAGCTTGCGCGCGTCGTCCAGCTTGCCTTGCCGCGCGAGGATCGAGGCGCGCCGCTCCTGTGCGGCCACGATGTCCTGCGTGTTCTCGATCTTGTCGAGCCACGCGTTCGCCAGCGCGAAGTCCTTGCGCCGCTCCGCGATGCGCGACAGGCCGAGGTACGCCTGCGCCTGGCCCTTGCGCCGGTCCTCCGCCTTGAGCGTGTTCGCCAGGTCGAGGTACTTCTTGTACGAGGCTTCCGCCGGGACGTCCTGGTTCTCCTGCAGCTGCAGCATCCCCTGGACCAGCCAAGCCTCCGGGTAGTCCGGGCGCTGCGCCGTCACGGCCTGCACCTGCGTCGCCGCCTCGCCGTAGCGCTGTTCGTCGACGAGCACGCGCGCGTAGGCCATGCGCAGTTCGGGCAGCGGCTTGCCGGCGAGGTAGCGCTTGAACAGCTGCTCGGCGTCGGGTTGCTTCGGGTCCATCAGCTCGAGCGCGAGCAGCGCGGGACCTTCGGCATCCGGGTTGACTGCTTGCGCGCGGCGCACCGCCTCGACCGCGCCGGCCGCGTCGCCGGCGGCAAGTCGCATGCGGCCCACCGCAGTCCATGCGCTCGGCGCCGTGTCCGGCTGCTGCAGGGCATCGGACAGCGCCTGTTCGACCACTTGCGCCGCCTGCTTCTTGTCGCTCGCACGCGCGAACAGGCGCGGCACCGACCCGATGACCGCGGTGCGGTCCTGCTGCGGCACCAGCGCAATCTCGGCGCGCAGCGGCTCGACGCTTTCGGGCAGGCGGTTCAGCGCCACGAGGATCTGCAGCACGTAGCGATTGGCTTCGCGCGATTCGGGGAACGCCTGCTTCCACGCGCGCGCGGCCTGCAGCGCGGCGTCGCCGGCGCGCGCCTGGAACGCGAGCTCGACCGCGCGCTGGTACAGCGAGGGATCGTTGGTTTTGCGCGCGGCGTCGAGCATCAGCGACACGCCGGTCGTGGGCTCGTCCGAGCTCGCGCTCAGTTCGCCGAGCAGCACTTCGTAGAAAAGCTGCGCGTCCATAGCGCTGGGCGGGGACGGCGGGGAGGGCTTGTCGACGTTGTCCTGCGCGCGAGCGAAGCTGCACGCCGCGAGGATGGCCAGCGCGATCGCTGCCAGGGGGAAACGCTTCATCGGCGCATGATAATCCCCGCGCCTTAAGCCAAGCCTGACGACCGATGCCCGAACTTCCCGAAGTCGAAGTGACGCGCCTGAGTTTCGCCGACCGCATCGCGGGCGCGACGATCCGCGCGGTGCGCAGCAGCGGAAAAGCGTTGCGCTGGCCGCTGGGCATCGACGCGGCGCGCCTCGTCGGCCGGCGCGTCGTGCGCGTGCGGCGGCGCGGCAAGTGGCTGCTGATGGACCTCGACGAAGGCGTGCTGCTGCTGCACCTGGGCATGTCGGGCAGCCTCAGTTTCGCAAGCGAGCAGCCGCAGCCCGGCACGCACGACCACTTCGACCTGGTGACCACGCACGGCATCCTTCGACTGAATGACCCGCGGCGCTTCGGCGCCGTGGTGTATGCGCCGCGCGAGGACGCGCCCGAAGGCCGCAAGCTGCTCGGGCGCCTGGGCGTCGAGCCGCTCTCCGGCAACTTCGATGTGAAAGATTTCCATGATTCGCTGAGGAAGCGAAACGCCGCGATCAAGCAGGTGCTGCTGGCGGGCGACGTCGTGGTGGGCGTGGGCAACATCTACGCTTCGGAGGCGCTCTTCCTCGCGGGCATCCGGCCGACCGTGCCCGCATCGCGCATCAGCGCGCCGCGCGCCGCGAAGCTGAGGCAGGCCATCCGCGACGTGCTCGCCCGCGCCGTGGAAAAGGGCGGCAGCACCCTGCGCGACTTCTCCAATGCGCGCGGCGAGTCGGGCTACTTCCAGCTCGAAGCGATGGTGTACGACCGCGCGGGCGAGCCCTGCCGCGTGTGCGGAGCGCCCATCAAGGGCATTCGGCAGGGGCAGCGCGCAACGTATTACTGCCCGCACTGCCAGAAATCCTGAACCGGGGATGGTCAGGTTCGGGGACCGGATGCTATATTGCCTCGACCGCGGGGACGAGCAGTGCCTTCCTTCAACGAACAATTCGACCGGCATGGTGCCTGGCGACGCGAATTCGCGCTGCGCCTGAAGCTGCTTGCCGAGTGGCTGAAGGACCACGAGCTGCTCGATGCCGCCGTCGAAGAGCGGCTGCGCCGCCTGCAGACGCAAGTGCGCTCCGACAAGGTCATGGTCGCCTTCGTCGCGGAGTTCTCGCGCGGCAAGTCGGAGCTGATCAACGCGATCTTCTTCGCCGGCTACAAGCGCCGCATCATGCCGGCCAGCGCGGGCCGCACGACGATGTGCCCGACGGAGCTGGGCTACGACAACGACGTGCCGCCCTGCCTGCGCCTGCTGCCGATCGAAACGCGCCTGCAGCCGCAGGCCCTGATGGAATGGCGCGCGGTGCCCGAGAAGTGGACGCGCATCGACCTCGACGTGAACGACCCGCAGCAGCTCGCGCAGGCGTTCGAGAAGGTCGCCGAAGTGCGGCACGTGTCGAAGGACGAAGCGCGCGCGCTCGGCTTCTGGCACGACGAGCGCCCGCAGGACAACCCGATGGTCGACGCCGACGGCCGGGTCGAGATCCCGAAGTGGCGGCACGCGCTCATCAACATCGCGCATCCGCTGCTCAAGCAAGGCCTCGTGATCCTCGATACGCCGGGCCTGAACGCGATCGGCGCGGAACCCGAGCTGACCGTCAACCTGATCCCGCAGGCGCACGCGGTGCTGTTCATCCTCGCGGCCGACACGGGCGTGACGAAGTCGGACCTGGCGATCTGGCGCGAGCACCTGGTCTCCGAAAGCGAGAACCTCGAATCGCGCATGGTCGTCCTGAACAAGATCGACACGATGTGGGACCAGCTGTCCACACCCGAGCAGATCCAGGCGCAGATCGACAAGCAGCGCGCCACGACGGCGGAGATCCTGCAGCTCGAGCCGAGCCAGGTGATCCCGGTGTCGGCGCAGAAGGGCCTGCTCGCGAAGGTGAACGACGACCGCGAACTGCTCGTGCGCAGCAACCTGCCGGTGCTGGAACGCGCGCTCGCGCACGGCGTGATGGGCCAGCGCCAGAACATCCTGCGCTCGGCCGTGTCGTCCGGCATCATCGAACTGCGCTCCGAAGGCAGCCGCGCGATCAACATCCGCCGGCGCGACCTGGCCGAGCAGATGCTCGAGCTCAAGGGCCTGCGCGGCAAGAACATGTCGGTGATCAAGCACATGCGCTCGCGCATCGAGCAGGAGCAGCGCGACTTCGACATCAGCGGCGCGAAGATCCACGCCGTGCGTTCGGTGCACACCAAACTGCTGCGCGACGTGTTCAACATGCTCGGCACGGCGACGCTGAAGCAGGAGATGTCGGAGCTCACGACGGCGCTGCGCCAGCCGGGCATCAAGCTCGGTGTGAAGAAGGCGTACGAGACGACCTTCGAGCGCCTGCGCCAGGGGTTGCAGAAGGCGCAGGCCACCAGCGCGGAGATCCAGTCGATGCTGACGGGCACGTTCCGGCAGCTCAATGCCGAATACGGCTTCTCGCTGCAGGCGCCGCGCGAGCCCGAACTGGCGCGCTACGAGCGCGACCTCGACCTCGTGGAGCGCAGCCATGTGCAATACCTGGGCGTCGCGAATGCATTCCGGCTCGCGCAGCCCGAATTCGCGGACCGCCTCGTGCGGGCGCTCGCCACGCGCCTGCGCGTCGTGTACGAATCGGCGCTCGGCGAAGTGGAGCTGTGGAACAAGTCGTCGGCGGCTCAGCTCGATGCGCAGCTGCGCGAGCGGCGCCGCAACTTCGGCCGCCGGCTCGAGGCGATCGAGCGCATCCAGCAAGCCGCCACCGGGCTGGACGAGCGCATCGCCGAGATCGACCAGCAGGAAGCCGCGCTCGACGCGCTCGAAGCCAAGCTGATCGAACTGACGGACTACCTGGTCCACATTCCCGAGCCGTCGGACGCCACGATGCCGGCCCCGCTCGAGCCGCTGCGCGACGCGGCATGACCCCGCCGGTTCCCGGGTTCGCCGGCCGCATCGCGCGCTGGCAGCAAAGCCACGGGCGGCACTCGTTGCCGTGGCAGGCGACGCGCGATCCGTATCGTGTGTGGCTTTCGGAAATCATGCTGCAGCAGACGCAGGTGGCCACGGTGCTGGGCTACTACGAGCGCTTCCTCGCGCGCTTTCCCGATATGCGCTCGCTCGCGCGCGCGAGCGAGGACGAAGTGTTGTCGCTGTGGAGCGGCTTGGGCTACTACAGCCGCGCGCGCAACCTGCATCGCTGCGCGCAGGAAGTGGTCGCGCGATTCGGCGGCGAATTCCCGCGCAGCGCGCAGCAGCTCGCGACGCTGCCGGGCATCGGGCGTTCGACGGCGGCGGCCATCGCATCGTTTTGCTTCGGTGAGCGCGTCGCGATCCTCGACGGCAACGTGAAGCGCGTGCTCGCGCGCGTGCTGGCGTTCGACGGCGATCTCGCGCAGGCAGCCAATGAACGTGAGCTTTGGGCGCACGCGACGGCGCTGCTGCCCACGCGCGACCTCGCGCGGAACATGCCGCGCTACACGCAAGGTCTGATGGACCTCGGGGCCACGGTGTGCCTGCCGCGCGATCCTTCGTGCCTCGCCTGCCCTTTGTGCGACGTGTGCGCGGCGTGCAGGCAAGGAGAGCCGGCGAAGTATCCCGTCAAGTCGCGCAAGCCCAAGCGCAGCGCGCAATCGCTGTGGCTGCTGCGGGCACGCGCCAACGACGGCGCGGTGTGGCTTCACAAGCGCCCGTCCACGGGCGTGTGGGCCGGCCTGTACTGCCTTCCTGCTTTTGAAAGCAGGGCTGCGCTGGAGGAAGCGCTGCCCTCGAAAGGCGAAGCATTCGACGGCGCACCGTTCGTGCACGTTCTCACGCACAAGGACTTGCACCTGCACCCTGTGGAGATCAGCGTCGCGCGCAAGCAGCCGCTGCGCGTCGAAGGAAGCTGGTTCGCCGCGGGCGATTGGCCCCGGCTGGGCCTGCCGTCGCCGATCAGGAAGTTGCTCGAAGCCTAGTTGGCGAGTTCGCGGTGGCGCTTGAGCGTCACCCACTTGGCCGAGAACGCCTTCGCGAGCTTCTCGACGAAGTACACCGACCGGTGCTGCCCGCCGGTGCAGCCGATCGCCACGGTCACGTAGCTGCGATGGTCGCGTGCGAGCGGCTCGAGCCAGTTGCCCAGGAAGGTCTCGATCTGCTGGTACATCGCGCGCACGTCGGCATGCTGCTCCAGGTACGCGACGACCGGTGCGTCGCGCCCGGTGAGGTCCTTGAGCGCGGGCTCGTAGTGCGGGTTGGGCAGCATGCGGATGTCGAAGACGAAATCGGCGTCCACCGGGATGCCGCGCTTGAACGCGAACGATTCGAACACCAGCGTGAGGCGCGACAGCGGCGCCGACAGCAGCGACTTCACGTGCGCCTGCAGCTGCGACGGCCGCAGCTGGCTCGTGTCGATGACGATCGCCTGCTCGCGCAGGTCCGCGAGCAAGTCGCGCTCGAGCTCGATCGCGTCGACCAGCGCGTGCTGCTGGTCGAAAGCGCTCTCGCCCGATTCGCTCTCGCCCGACAGCGGATGGCGCCGCCGCGTTTCCGAAAAGCGCCGCACCAGCGTGTCGGTGGTGGCGTCGAGGAACAGCACGCGCAGGCTCACGCCCTGGTCGCGCAACCCGTTCAGTTGCTTCGGCACGAGCGGCAGCGACGTCGCGCTGCGCACGTCCATGGCGATCGCAACGCGGCCGGCGGCGCTTTGCTGTTCCAGCGCGACGAATTCGAGCAGCAGCTGCGGCGGCAGGTTGTCGACGCAGTAATAGCCGGCATCCTCCAGCGCGCGCAGCGCCACCGACTTGCCGGAGCCCGACATGCCGGTGATGAGGACGAGTTCCACCGTCACGGCGCCCCCGACAGCATTTCCTTCGCGTGCGCGAGCGTCGTGCCCGACAGCCGCTCGCCCCCGAGCATGCGCGCCACTTCGGCGACGCGCTGTTCGCCCTGCACGGCGTTCACGCTGCTGGACGGCCCTTTCGCGTCACTGTGTTTCGCGACGACGAGGTGATGATCCGCGCACGAAGCGACTTGCGGCAGGTGCGTGACGCACAGCACTTGCCGGTCGCGCCCGAGTTGCTTCATCAGGCGCCCCACCGTCTCGGCCACCGC
>DATBPW010000274.1:0-6671 GCA_036561125.1 Ramlibacter sp.
TTTCCGTTTCGTCGACGACGTGCGCAAGCTGGGCCTCGCGATCGACGTCGTGCCGGGCATCATGCCGATCACGAATTCGTCGCAGCTGTTGCGCTTCTCGGATGCGTGCGGCGCGGAGATCCCGCGCTGGGTGCGCATGCGGCTCCAAAGCTTCGGCGACGACTCGAAATCGATCAAGGCCTTTGGCCTCGACGTGGTGACGTCGCTGTGCGAGAAGCTGCGCGCCGGCGGCGCGCCGTGCTTCCACTTCTACACGATGAACCAGGCCGCCGCCACGGTCGAAATCTGCCGCCGGCTAAGTTGACCCCGCCGGGCTCGGCATGGACTGCTTCAACGCGCGGCCGGCTCGCCTTCCGGCGTGAACCGGCACTTGAAGGTGAAAGCGTGCGGGTGCGGTCCCCTCGCGCGCAACATGCGAAGCCGCTCCAACCCTTCGGCCGGGGTCGGCAAGTGCCCGGCCGGCACCCACCACAGCGCGAGGAACGGTGAGCCTTCGCCCAGCTCCGCCAGCGAGCCGACGTGGTCCTTCCAATCGGCGAACCACTTCTTGCGCGCGGCAAACACCTTTGCGTGCTGTGTCTTGTAGGCGAATGCGTGCAGTGATTCCACGCTATCCCACACGCTCATGTTGAACAGCACGCGCTTGTCGGCGAGCTCGCGCTGGCCGGGGTCGCGGCTGTCGGTGAGATGGCGCCACAGGAAACCGGGGCTGCGGTCGGCAAGCGCGTTGATCTCGTCGAGCTGCGCCATGAAGCCGGCCATCACGGGATCGTCCTCGTCGCCGCGCGCGTACGCGAGGTTGATCTGCGCGAGGTGCCACGCGGGGATCACGAGCTTTCGAGCGTGTGCGATTGGCCGCGGCCGCGACCGAGCATCTTCACGAGTTGCGGCAGCGCTTCGGCCAGCGCGGGCTTGAGCGTGTGCGGCGGGTTCACCACGAACATGCCGCTGGCGGACAAGCCCGGGCCGCGCGCCGGCGTCTCGCCGGTCACATGCGGCGGGTGGCCGATGTTGAGCACGGCGTGCAGCCACGGCTTGCCCGCGTTGTTCGTGGCGGACTTCAGGCGCCGCGGCAGTTCGTGGGCTTCCGGCCGGGGGATGATCGGGTACCACACGACGTACACACCGGTCGCGAAGCGCTTCACGCTGTCCTGGATGGCTGCGACGACTTTCGCGTAGTCGCTCTTGATCTCGTAACTCGGGTCGATCAGCACGAGCGCGCGGCGCGACGGCGGCGGCAGCAGCGCCTTCAGGCTCTCGAAGCCGTCCGCCCGCGCGCCCGAGATTTGCCGACCCGCCTCGAGCTGCGCGATGTTGCCGGCGAGCGCTTTCGCGTCGGTCGGGTGCATCTCGAAGAGCTTGAGCTTGTCGCGTCCGCCCTCGCGCAGCAGCCGATGGATCACGAACGGCGAGCCGGGATAGATCTCCGAGTGTCCGGGCTTGTTGAAATGCGCGACCAGTTCAAGGTAATCGGCGATCGCGGGCGCTACGTTTTCGAGAGCAGCCGAAGCCTGCCGGAGCTTGAGGATCCCGTCGACCGCCTCGCCGGACGTGCCGGCGGCCGGGCTGTCCAGCCGATAGAGCCCGGCGCCCGCGTGCGTGTCGACGACCGTGAGCGGCGTGTCCTTCTGCGTGAGGTACTTCAGGATCGCCACCAGCATCGTGTGCTTCAGGACGTCGGCGTGGTTGCCGGCGTGGAAGGCGTGGCGGTAGCTGTACATGCCCGGATCGTACCTGCTGGACCTAAGTCCTTGATTTTCCGTATAATCGCCGGCTCCGTAGCGCTTTTTGCGTCCCGCGACGGAACTCCGGCTTCTGGAGCAAACCCGCCTAAGAGGTCCCCGGCAGAGGGACACCGACCGCGGAAAAGGACGCGCAGACCAACTCGAGAAATTGCATGAAAACGTTCAGCGCGAAACCCGCTGACGTGACGCACGAGTGGTTTGTGATTGACGCCACCGACAAGGTGCTCGGACGGGTTGCCAGCGAAGCTGCCCTCCGTTTGCGCGGCAAGCACAAGGCCATCTACACGCCTCACGTCGACACCGGCGACTTCATCGTCGTCATCAATGCAGCCAGGCTCCGTGTCACGGGCGCCAAGATGCTTGACAAGAAGTATTACCGCCACTCCGGCTATCCGGGCGGCATCTCCGAAACCAACTTCCGCGACATGCAGGCCAAGTTCCCCGGCCGTGCGCTCGAGAAGGCCGTCAAGGGCATGTTGCCCAAGGGCCCGCTCGGCTACGCCATGATCAAGAAGCTGAAGGTGTACGGCGGTGCGGAGCATCCGCACACCGCGCAGCAACCGAAGCCCCTGGAGGTCTGAAGATGATTGGTGAATGGAACAACGGCACCGGCCGCCGCAAGTCGAGCGTGGCCCGTGTCTTCCTGAAGAAGGGCTCCGGCAAGATCACGGTCAACGGCAAGGACATCCAGCAGTTCTTCGGCCGCCAGACCTCGATCATGATCGCGAAGCAGCCCCTCATGCTCACGAACAATGCCGAGGCGTTCGACATCCAGGTCAACGTGCATGGCGGCGGCGAGTCCGGCCAGGCCGGCGCGGTGCGCCACGGCATCACGCGTGCGCTGATCGACTATGACGCGGCGCTCAAGCCGGTGCTGTCGCAAGCCGGCTTCGTCACGCGTGACGCGCGCGAAGTGGAACGCAAGAAAGTCGGCCTGCACTCCGCACGCCGCCGCAAGCAGTTCAGCAAGCGCTAATCCGCTACACGCCGAAACACAAAGCCGCGCAAGTCCTCTTGTCGCGGCTTTTCTTTCGCCGATATTGTCGAGCCAGAGATGCGGTTCAAGCTGTTACGCCGTCGCCTCACGATCAGCGCCCCGCGCATGGCGGTGCGCAGCGCGATGCCATGGCCCCTGCGCTGGGCCGTGGTGGCGATCGTGCTGGGCTTTTGCGGCGCAATCGCGCTCTGGGCGTTCGAGTTCGGCAAGAGCATCGCGGGCATCGACGCCGGCGCCAAGGAAGAACTCGTTCGCCTGCGTGCCGATGCCGACAAGCTCAAGGATGAACGCGACAAGGCGCAGTCGGTCGCCAACACGTCGGCGAGCCTGCTGACGGCCGGGAAAGCGGCGCAGGACGGGCTCGCGGCGCAGGTGAAAGCGCTGGAGACCCAGAACCAGCAACTGCGCGACGATCTCGGCTTCTTCGAGAAGCTGATTCCCACCAGCGGCGGCGGCGGCGTCGCGATCCGCGGGCTCAACGCCGAGGTGCTCGCGGGCACGCAGCTGAAGTGGCAGGTGCTCCTGATCCAGCCCGTGAAGAACCCCGCCGAGTTCAAGGGCCGGCTGGAGGTCAAGCTCGCCGGCACGCTGGCCGGCAAGCCGTGGATGATGGACGTGCCGGGCGGCCCGCAAGCACTGTCGTTCAAGCAATACAGCCGGGTCGAAGGCATGGTCGACCTGCCCCCGCAAGCCGTGGTAAAAAACGTGTCGGCCCGGGTGCTCGAAGGCAGCGTGACCCGCGCCGTGCAAAGCATCCAGCTGTAGTCCAGCGGCCGCCAAGGAGACGTATGTTCGGCAAGAAAGCGCCCCCGCCCATCAAGAGCCTCATCGCCCAGGGCAGCCGCATCGAGGGCAACCTCAAGTTCACCGACGGCCTGCGCGTCGACGGCGAATGCTTCGGCAACGTCACCGCCAACGCGGACAGCCCCAGCATGCTCGTGATTTCCGAGCAGGCGATGGTGTTCGGCGAAATCTCGGCGGACCACGTGATCATCAACGGCACCGTCCGCGGGCCCGTCCACGCCAAGGAGCTGCTGGAACTGCAGCCCAAGGCGCGCATCGAAGGGGACGTGCACTACCGCGCCCTCGAGATGCACCAGGGCGCCGTGATCGCGGGCCAGCTCAAGCCGCTGGAGGCCGTGATCGAGGAAAAGCCCTTACTGAAACTGGCGACAACCAGCGCCTGACCTGAATTCCCGAGTCGCCTGCTGTACTATTACGGCAACCGACTTTCGAAAGCGAACCCATGAGCGCAGTAGCCGAACAAGCCCAGACCGACATGCCCGCCCCGCTGCTGTTCACCGACAGCGCCGCGGCCAAGGTCGCCGACCTGATCGCCGAAGAGGGCAACCCCGAACTGAAGCTGCGCGTCTTCGTGCAGGGCGGCGGGTGCTCCGGCTTCCAGTACGGCTTCACCTTCGACGAAATCCAGAACGACGACGACACCGTCATGGTGAAGAACGGCGTGTCGCTGCTGATCGATTCGATGAGCTACCAGTACCTGGTCGGCGCCGAGATCGACTACAAGGAAGACCTGCAGGGCGCGCAGTTCGTGATCAAGAACCCGAACGCAGTCAGCACCTGCGGCTGCGGCTCCAGCTTCTCGCCGGGCGAAGGCCACTAAGCCGGGTACACGCACCCCAGCACGCGGGCGCCTCGGGCGCCCGTTGTACTTTTGAGCTGCAGCGGTTCGCGCAGCATGCACTTGCGTGCGAGCCACGCGAACGCGGTCGCTTCGACTTGCAGCGGCGGCAGTCCGGCCTCGCTGCTCGCGATGACGTCGACGCCCGGCAGCAGCGCGCGAAGTCGGTTCGTCAAATGCGTGTTCAAGGCGCCGCCGCCGCACACGACGAGGCGCTTCAGCCCATGCGGCTTCGCATCGTTGGCGCACGCCGTCGCAGTCAGCTCCGCGAGCGTCGCCTGCGCATCCTCTGCTTTCAATGCAGCGACGCCTTGCTGCTGCAACCACTGCGCGTTGAACAGGTCGCGGCCGGTGCTCTTGGGCGGCTGCCTGGCGAAGTACGGATCGGAGAGCAGCTTCTTCAGCAGCAGCGGATCGACGCGTCCCGACGCGGCCCACTTGCCTTCTTCGTCGAACGGTTGCCCAAGGTGCCGCGCGCACCACGCGTCCATCAATCCATTGCCGGGGCCGCAATCGAAGCCGAGCTGCGTGCCGTCGGCGCCGAGCACCGTGAGATTCGAGATGCCGCCGATGTTCAGCACGCCGATCGTCTCGCCTTGCTTTGCGAACATCGCACGATGGAAGAACGGAGCGAGCGGCGCGCCCTGGCCGCCGGCCGCGACGTCGCGCGAGCGGAAGTCGCAGGCGACGTCGACGCCCGTGAGCTCGGCCAGCAACGCGCCGTTGCACAACTGGATCGTGTAGCCCGTCGCGTCGAACTCCTGCGGGCGGTGCCGCACCGTCTGCCCGTGCGCGCCGATCGCCGTGACTTTGCCCTGCGCTGCCTGCTTCAGTCGTGCGGCGACTTGCGCATAGACGCGCATCAAGGCGTTGGCCGCCAACGCGGCGCGGTGCAGTTCGTTTTCGCCGGGCGTGTTGAGCGCAAGCAGTTCCGCGCGCAGTCCCGCGGCGAACGGCGCACTGTCGTGCGCGATCACTTGCAACCGCCCGTCGCCGAAATCCGCCAGCACGCCGTCGACGCCGTCGAGCGACGTGCCGGACATGAGGCCGATGTAAAGCTCCTGCGCCATTGCGGCGATGTTAGCCGCAGGCGCGCGCCCCGCTCAATTGCTCGCGACGATCGACTCGCGCGCGGCGGCGGCGAGCTGTAGCCGCATCGAGTTCGCCACCTGGGCGAACTGGGGCCGCAGCTCCGCGGGCACGGTGTTTTCCTGGTTGTGGCGCGCCATCATGACGGCGGGGTTCTGGTGGACTCCGTTGACGCGGAACTCGAAATGCAAGTGAGGCCCGGTCGCCCAGCCCGTCTCGCCGACGGCGCCGATGAACTCGCCTTGCGTGACGCTCTCGCCCGGGCGCACGCCGATGCGGCTCAGGTGCGCATACAGCGTTTCTTCGAGCGAGTTGTGCCGCACGATCACGACATTGCCGTAGCCGTTCTGCACGCCCGCGAATTCCACGGTGCCGTCGGCGACCGTGCGGACCGGCGTGCCGATCGCCGCCGCGTAATCGATGCCCAGGTGCGCTTTCCACTTGTGCTGGATCGGGTGGAAGCGCATCGCGAAGCCGCTGGACACGCGCGAGAACTGGACCGGCGTCGCCAGGTACGACGTCTCGAGGCTCTTGCCGTCGAGCGAGTAGTAGCCGCCCTTGCGTCCCGGCGGCTGGAACCATACGGAGTTGTAGGTGGTGCCCGCGTTGACGAATTCGGCCGAGAGGATGCGCCCGGTGCGCACCGGCTCGCCGTCGGCATCGAGCGTTTCGTAGACCACGCTGAAGCGATCGCCCAGGCGCAGGTCATGGTGGAAATCGATTTCGTTCGTGAAGATTTCCACCAGCTTGGAGACGACGGCGTCGGGCATGCTCGCGTCGTCCGCGGCGGCAAAGAGCGAAGTGCGGACGATCGCGCTGCCCAGGTGCACCGTCGGCGTGAGCGACGCCGTCTCCACATGGGACACGAATGCTTCGCCTGCGCGTTCGACGACGAGCCGCTTGAAGGACAAGAGGCTGTCCGGTACCCAGCGGCCGGTGAACTTGACGAGTTCGTGCCGTTCGTTGGACTCGACGCTCACCGAGCGGCCGGCGTGAGCCAGGAATTGCGCGCGGAACGTGGGTTCACGGCGCAGGAACGCCGCAGCGGCCGCATCGTCCACGCCCATGCGCGCGAGGAAAGCGTCCACCGTTTCGGCGAGGCGCGTGGTGTCGGTGCGATACAGGCTGATGGAATCGTTCTCGATCGCCTGCACCTGCGGCTCCAGCGGCAGCGGTGCGACGTCTTCGAGCACCTGGC
>DATBPW010000275.1:0-4132 GCA_036561125.1 Ramlibacter sp.
AGGCGCGGCGTCGCCCAGCTCTTGCCTTCGTTGATGCGATAGCTGCCGAACAGCATGAAGTGCACGCGCAGCGAGAAGTCGACGTCCATCTCGACAAGGAACTGCTTGCCCCAACTGCGCAGCGCCTCCACGCGCCGGCCCTCGAGCCGTTCCTTCTCGATCGTCGTGTTGCCGGACACGCGCTGGATCGCCTTGCCGAGGAACGGTGAAGCTTCCTCTTTCAGGATGACGATCGAAGGGCCTTCGGGCATGGCTAAGATCGTGGATTCACTTTCACCTCATCGCTGTCAGACAAATGCAGAAAATCCGGTTAGGAAAGAGCGACCTGCAGGTCACGCCGATCTGCCTCGGCACCATGGTTTTCGGCGAACAAGTCGATGAAGCCACGGCGCACGCGATCATGTCGCGCGCCGTCGATCGCGGCATCAACTTCCTCGACACCGCCGAGATGTATTCGGTGCCCGCGCGGAAGGAGACCTACGGCGCGACCGAGACGATCATCGGCCATTGGTTCGACAAGAATCCGGGCATGCGCGGCAAGGTCGTGCTCGCGACGAAAGTCGCAGGCCCCTCGCGCGGCATGCCGTGGGTGCGGGCGGCAGAGGGCATGACGGCGCAGGACATCGTCAATTCCTGCGAAGCGTCGCTCAAGCGCCTGAGGACCGACGTCATCGACCTGTACCAGCTCCACTGGCCCGGGCGCCACGTGCCGATGTTCGGGAGCATGTACTACGACCCGTCCAAGGAGTATGCGCAATCGACGTCGATCCTCGAACAACTCGAGGCGTTCGACAAGCTCGTGAAGCAGGGCAAGATCCGCCACATCGGCCTGTCGAACGAAACGCCGTACGGCGTGCACGAGTTCGTGCGCATCGCCGAGCAGCACAACCTGCCGCGCGTGCAGACCGTGCAGAACGTCTTCAACCTCGTCAGCCGCTCGCTCGAGAACGGCCTGGACGAGACGATGCATCGCCTCGGTGTGTCGCTGATCCCGTATTCGCCGCTCGCGTTCGGCCTGCTCACGGGCAAGTACGACGAGAGCGGCATCGACGGCCCCGACACCCCGCGCGACGCACGCATCGGCAAGTTCGAATCCGTGCGCAAGCAGCGCTGGGGTCGCCCCGACGCATTCGCCGCGGCGCGCCGCTACAACGCGCTCGCGCGGAAGCACGGCCTGACGCCCACCCGCATGGCGCTCGCGTGGTGCTACACGAAGTGGCAGGTCGCCAGCACGATCATCGGCGTGCGCACCATCGAGCAGCTCGACGAAGACCTCGACGCGTGGGGCACGACGCTGCCGCCCGAACTCCTCGCGGACATCGACAAGATCCGCTGGGAGATTCGCGACCCGGCGATTTGATTCGCGCGAGCATTGCGCCGGAGTCCACGGACGCCGGGTACCCCGATCACTCCATGTCCTCCGCCGTCGTTGCCTGAACGGCAACGACGAGCTCCTCCTTTACTTCCGTGATCGGGGTACCCGGCATCCGTGGACTTGGGCACGCACGTTGCGCATCGCTCGCAGAACGAAACGAATGCGTCCAGGCTCAGGACGGTGGATGCCCTCCACCCGGAAGTAAAGGAGGAGCTCGAAGTGCGCTGCGTAGGCGGCGCATTTCGGCGGAGGACATGGAGGGTGGAGGGCATCCGCCGTCCTGGGCCCGTCAACGAATCTCCGACAGCAATCGCCAACGACCCCGGCCTGCGCCGGGGTGACAATTGCGCATGGCGAAGAAGGACCACGTCAGCGAAACACCGGCGACGGCGCTGCTCAAGGCGAACGGCGTGCCGTTCACCGAGCATCCGTACGACTACGTCGAGCATGGTGGCGCGATGCACAGCAGCGAAGTGCTCGGCTGGGACCCGTTCGCGGTGGTGAAGACGCTGGTGATGGAAGACGAGAAGGCGCGGCCGCTCATCGTGCTGATGCATGGCAACCGCAAGGTGTCGACGAAGAACCTCGCGCGGCAGATCGGCGCGAAGTCCGTCGAGCCCTGCAAGCCCGAGGTCGCCAACCGGCACAGCGGTTACCTGGTCGGCGGCACGTCGCCGTTCGGCACGCGCAAGCAGATGCCGGTGTATATCGAGGAGACGATCCTTTCGTTGCCGCGGATCCTGATCAACGGCGGGCGGCGCGGCTACCTGGTGCAGATCGATCCGCAAGTGTGCGTCGCGCTGCTCGCCGCGAAGCCGGTGAACTGCGCGCTGGCAGAATAGCCGCCGACATCACGACCCAGGAGGCGGCATGGAATCCGCGTATGCCATCGGCGCCGCCATCGCGGCGTATCTTTTCGGATCGCTCGCGTTCGCGATCATCGTGAGCCGCACCATGGGCCTGGCCGACCCGCGCACGTTCGGCAGCAAGAACCCCGGCGCCACCAACGTGCTGCGCTCGGGCAGCAAGCCCGCTGCGCTCGTCACGTTGCTGCTCGACGGGTTGAAGGGATTCATCCCTGTCTTTCTCGTCGGCCGCTATGGCGATGCGTACGGGTTGCAGGAAGGCACGGTGGCGATGGTGGCGATCGGCGCGTTCCTCGGGCACCTGTTCCCGCTGTACTTCAAATTCAAGGGCGGCAAGGGCGTCGCGACGTTCATCGGCGTCGTGTTCGGCGTGCACTGGCTGCTGGGCGTGCTCACCGGCCTCACGTGGATCATCATCGCGGTGTTCTTCCGCTACTCGTCGCTGGCATCGCTGGTCAGCGCCGCGTTCGCGCCGGCGTACTACCTGCTCATGGACGGCGAGGCGCCGTGGTACGCGGACGCACGCATCGCCAGCGCCCTGTTCGTGATGGCGCTGCTGCTCGCGTGGCGGCACAAGGAGAACATCGCGCGCCTGGTCGCGGGCAAGGAATCGAAGCTGGGGCGCAAGAAGGCCGCCTGAGGTTCAGGGCGCTTCCTGCCGCAACCGGTCCACGTCCAGCGGCGTGACGCCCGGTGATGCATTGCCCCACGAGCCACGCACGTACGTAGCGATCGCGGCGATCTGCTCGTCGTTCAGCGCCTGGCCGAAGGGCGGCATCCCGTAAGGCCGCGGATTGCCGGCCGTGGTCGGCGCGAAGCCGCCGTGCAGGATCACCTTCACGAGGTTCGCCGGTGACGCCATCGTTGCCGCGCGATGACCCGCGAGCGGCGGGTACGCGGGTGCGCCGCCTTCCCCATGCTTGCCATGGCAGTCGCTGCAATGCGATTCGTACAGTTTGCCGCCCACCTCCATGACGTCCAGGCGCAGCTTCAGTGGTTGCGGCGCGGGCGGCGCATGCTGCGGGATGTCCTTGAGGAAAGTCGCGAGCGCCCGCAGGTCCGCATCGTCCAGGTATTGCGTGCTGCCGAACACGACCTCGGCCATCGGCCCCATCGCCGCGACGCGGTCGGTGTGGCCGGTCTTGAGCAAGCGCATCGTCTCTTCGATCGGCTGGTCCTGCGTGCCGGCTTCGCGCGGCGATGCGAGCGACGGCGCATACCAGCCCTGCATCGGGATCAGGCCGCCGCTCAACTCGACGTCGGTGCTCGTGGCGCCGAAGACGTTGCGCGGCGCATGGCACGCGTCGCAGTGGCCGAGGCCGCGCGCCAGGTAGGCGCCACGATTCCACTCGGCCGGCTTCGTCGGGTCGGTGTAGAAATCCTGCGGCGTGAAGAACAGCGCGCGCCAGACAGCCAGCGACACCTGCAGGTCGTATGGGAAGCGCAGGTCGTGCGGGCGATTGGGCTGGCGCACCACGGGAATCGAACGCAGGTACGCGAACAGTGCGTCGCTGTCCTGGCGCGTGACGTGCGTGAAGTCGGGGTACGGGAATGCCGGATACAGCAGCCGGCCCTCGCGCGAGCGCCCGTCATGCAGCGCGCGCCAGAAATCCGATGCGCTCCAGCGGCCCAGGCCGGTCTCCGGATCGGGCGTGAGGTTGCCCGCGTACACCGTGCCGAACGGCGTCGCGATGCCGCGGCCGCCCGCGTACGCCGCGCCGCCGCGCGCGGTGTGGCACGTCGCGCAGTTGCCGATGCGCGCGAGGTAAGCGCCGCGCTCGACGGAGATCGCCGCCGCCGGTGCAGAACTCGCGCTGGTTTCGTCCTCGACTTGCAGGTTCCGCCACGCGACCCACGCCGTCGCGGCCGCGAGCAAGAGCACCAGCATCGA
>DATBPW010000276.1:0-3841 GCA_036561125.1 Ramlibacter sp.
GCTTGAGGATCGAGAACGATGATTCGACCGTGTTGGTCGTCACATCGCCGCGAGCGTATTCCTTGAGGCTGTGATTCACGGTCGAATGCTGCGCGAACTCGCGGCCAAGGTACTTGTAGTAATTGGCTTGGTCCGTCATCAGGTGCGCGCTCGGGGAGACTTGAGCCTTGAGAATGTCGCGCAGGACGGCTCCGGTCACGTTGCCGATGTGATAGCTGCGCTTCTCACCTGACTGGCGATCGACGAGAGAAACGATAGCGATCTTGTGGGCAGCGCGCTTTTTCTTGGGGAGCGCCTTGCCGGACTCGTCCTTGCGATTGCCCCAATACGTTTCGTCCACTTCGACCGCCGAGCCGCTGCCGCCCATCATCGTCGTGGGGTTCGTCGTCATGGCTTCGCGGATGCGATGGCACATGAACCAAGCGGATTTGTAGGACAGGCCGAGCATGCGCTCCATTTGCTTGGCGCTCATGCCCTTCTTGGACGCGGCCATCAGGTGAAAGGCCAGCAGCCACTTGTTAAGCGGGATGTGCGAGCGTTCAAACAGGGTGCCGACCGTGACGGTAAAGGTCTTGGCGCAGGCGTTGCAGTGATACAGGCCGGGCTTGTGATTCTTGGAAGCGACCGCGCCGGACTCGTCCACAGCGCCGCAATGCGGGCAGACGCGGCCTTTGGCCCAGCGCAGCGATTCAAGGTGCGCGCGGGCGGCTTCTTCGTCGGTGAATATGGGTTTGAGCAGGTCGGCCATGGCTGTTTCTCGGTGTCTGGACTACAGCTTAGGCGATCAGGACGCTTTAGTCAAGTACATACTATGCATGGCATGCATATCCGGCTGCCGGCCCGCCGGCGGTCACGCCGCCGCGCCGGGCTCCGCCGGCGCGAGCTGCGGGTCGCCTGCGATCCGCGTGGTGTCGCTCCAGTCCTTCGCCGCCAGTGCCAGCAGCACGGCCCCGCCCGCGAGCGGCGTCGCGTACAGCAGGAACATGGCGAGCGCGTGCAGCGGCGCGACGGCGATCCTGTCGATCCAGTAACGGCCGAACATCGCGAACAGCAGCAGCGGCACCCAAAGCGCGGCGCGGCGCCACGGGCCGGCCGCCGCACCGAGCACCTCGCGCCCGGCCAGCAGGAAGAAGCCCGAGGCCACGAAGATGAGCGTGTAGAAGGTGCCGACGATCGGCTGGCCTTCGCCGGCGAGCCCGCGGTTGGGCCAGAACACGTCGAACGACAGCACACACAGGCCCAGCACCAGCGCCGTCGTGCGCGAGCGCCAGTTCGCCTTGGCGTCGGCGAACGTCTTCGGCTGGACCATCGCCGGCAGCAGCAGGCACGACAGCGGCCCGACGATCGCATCGATCAGCAGCGTGGTCGGGTAGCCCCACGCCTCGATCACCACGCCCTGCCACGTCGCGGCGAACGCGATCGCGAGATTCATCATCGCCATGTAGGCGGTGAACTGCGTGGCCGCGACGCGCGGGTTCGTGATGTCCATCATGATCGCCGAGCGCGTGCCGTACATCAGTCCCTGGAACACCGAGTAGAAGATGTTCGCGATCCACAGCTGCGTGATCAGGCCCGTCATCGGCGCGGCGCCCAGCGCGCGCGGCATCACGTAGCCGGCCTCGTGCAGCACCCACATCAGGTACAGCACGGGGGCGCTCATGAACAGCGTGTACCAGAACAGCGTGATGCGCCGCCCCAGCTTGTCCGACAGCCAGCCGCCGCCCACCATGCACGCGGCGGACACGACCGACGTCCAGAAATTCAGGTGGCCGATGTCCTCGTCGCTCATGCCCAGTTCGACGCCGAGGTTCGACTGCAGCGCCAGGCCGAGCGACATCGCGCCGGCGGGCAGCAGCGCGAAGAACACGCCACGGAACGCGCCGCTGGTGCCGACGAACGAGCGGAACGACTGCACCGCGAAAGCGCGCATCTCCGCGATGGCGGCGCTCATGCGGCTCACGCCGTCCTTGACGGCGATGCCGGGGATCACGGCTTCCTTCATCGGCAGCACGACGAACAGCGTGACCATCGATATCGACGCGGCCACGAGCAGGAACGTGGACTGGAACGGGATGAAGCGCGTCATCATCAGCACGCCGCTGCCGCCCACGGCCTGGCCGATGGACGCGCCCGCGAACATCAGGCCGTTGGCGAGCCCGCGCTCGTCTTCCGTCAGCGTGTTGACCGCGAGTGAATCGATCGCGACGTCTTGCGTCGCGCCGAAGGTGTTGTGCACGAGCAGGATGGCCGTGAAGACCGCCAGCCCCGAGGGCAGCGGCACGAACACGAGCATGGCGAGCGTGAGCGCCATCATGATTTGCGTGAACAGGATCCAGCCGCGCCGATGGCCCCAGCGCTGCGAGCGGAACACGTCCACGAACGGGCCGAACGCCCACTTGAAGGCCCACGGCAGGTAGAACGACGCGACGAACGCGCCGATCTCCGCCGGCCCGACGCCGCGCCGGCGCAATTCGGTGGCCACCGCGACGGCCGCGAAGCCCAGCGGGATCCCCTCGGTCACGTAGAGCAGGAAGAACGCGGCAAGGCGGCCCCGGCGCGTGGCAAGGAGGTTGGGCAGGCGCGGCATGCGCCATGCTAATCGCATTCGCCGCCGGTGCGAATCGCGGATTGCGCGCGCCGCCGGCTACTTCCGCGGGCAGGCGGCCGCGACGAAGAGCCCGCCCAGCGTGCCCGGTTGCGCGGGCGCCCAGCCGTCGCCGGGCGCAAGCTGGTCCTCCGCGACGACTTCGCCGGCCGCGCGGCTTTCGGAGAAGAAGCGCGCGCGCGCGACGCGGAAGGAGTTGCGCTCGCAATTGACTTCCACGCCGAGGAAACTCGAGCGGAACGCCTTGCCGTTGGGCAGCGTGTCGGGCGGCGCGCCCTCGTGCTTGTCGCTGAACACGCCGAATGCGAAGCCGCCTTCGATCGGCGTGAGCGAGTTGCGGTCCAGCGCGTACATGCGGTCGTGCACTTCGCCCAGCGGCGTCCATTCCTGCGCGTGCGCGCAGCACGCGGCAGCGGCAAGGCCGGCCAGCGCCAGTTTTGCGAGGAAATTCATCGCCCGCATTGTGGCGGCTTCCGCTGAGGACGGGCTGACCTTTCGCGCGCGCGCCGCTTCGTGTCCAATCGGCATGGACCAAAGACAGAGGGGACTCGAATGTCGACACCGAAGAAAGCCGGGCTGGTGGCGGTCATCGTCATCGCGATCGCGGCGGCCATGGGCTGGTTCAGCCTCGACAAGGAAACGCGCGGGCTGCTCGCGACCTTGCCGACCAACCGCGACGTGCTGTTCTGGAGCCAGCCGCAGCGCGACGCGGCGTTCCGCGCACTGGATCGCCTCCCGATCCTGGCGAAGGCGCACGCCGTGCCCGCCGGCGGCTCGCCGTCACCGTTGCCGGTGGGCGCGCCGCTCAAGCTGCCCGTCGACGTCGATGCCTACATGGCGGGCCAGCGCAGCGCCGCGTTGCTGGTGGTGCAGGACGGCAAGCTGCGGCTGGAGCGCTACGGGCTCGGCTTCGACGCCAACGGGCGCTGGACCAGCTTCTCGGTCGCGAAGTCGTTCACGTCCACGCTCGTCGGCGCCGCGATCCGCGACGGCTACATCAAAAGCATGGACGACAAGGTGAGCCGGTACATCCCCGAGATGAAAGGCTCGGCGTACGACGACGTGTCGATCCGCCAGTTGCTCACGATGACCTCCGGCGTGAAGTGGAACGAGGACTATGCCGACCCGAAGTCGGACGTCGCGCAGTTCAACAACCACAAGCCCGAGCCCGGCGTCGAGGCGATCGTGAGCTACCTGCGCAAGTTGCCGCGCGACGTGCCCGCGGGCACCAAGTGG
>DATBPW010000277.1:0-2185 GCA_036561125.1 Ramlibacter sp.
CATAAGCGCCGACGTTCTGCACGGGCGTGCCGCCCACCGTGCCGGGGATGAGCGCGAGGTTTTCGAGGCCGGCGAGGCCCTGGTCGAGCGTCCAGCCGACGAATTCGTGCCAGTTCTCGCCCGCGCCCACTTCGACCACGGTGGCTTTCGGCCCATCGGAGACGACGAGGCGGCCCATCACCTCGACCTTGAGCACCAGCGGCCTCACGTCGCCTGTGATCACGATGTTGCTGCCGCCGCCCAGCACGAACTTCGGCTGCTCACGCAGCTGCGGGTCGGCCAGCACCGCGTGCACGTCGTCGTCCGAGCGCACGCGCACCAGCGCGCGCGCCTTGGCGACGATGCCGAAGCTGTTGTGCGCGGCGAGGGAGACGTTCTGCTCCACGATCATGGGAGAATTGTCGCATCACGAGCCAGCGCCACTGCGGGGGAGCCATGCCTTCATTCGACACCGTCTGCGAACCGAACATGGTGGAAGTGCGCAATGCCGTCGACAACGCGGCGAAGGAAATCGGGACGCGTTTCGACTTCAAGGGCACTTCGGCCGCCATCGAGTTGAAAGACAAGGAAATCACGCTCTACGGCGACGCGGAATTCCAGCTGGGCCAGGTGCACGACATCCTCGTGGGCAAGATGGCCAAGCGGGGCGTGGACGTGCGCTTCCTCGACAAGGGCGACGTGGTGAAAATGGGCGGCGACAAGGTCAAGCAGCCGCTCAAGGTGCTGAGCGGCATCGAGTCCGACCTCGCCAGGAAGATCCAGCGCCTCGTGAAGGACAGCAAGCTGAAGGTGCAGGCGCAGATCCAGGGCGACGCGGTGCGCATCCAGGGCGCCAAGCGCGACGACCTCCAGGCCGCCATCGCGCTCATCCGCAAGGAAGTGACGGACGTGCCGCTGGCGTTCAACAACTTCCGCGACTAGCCGGCCGACAAGTCCCTGTATTCGGGGTGCTTCTCCAGGTAACGCTGGATGTACTCGCACGTGGCGATCACCTTGCGCCCTTGCGAACGCGCAGCGTCGAGCGCGTGCCGCGCGAGTTGGGAAGCGAGCCCCTTGCCTTCGAAGGCGCGCCCCACTTCGGTGTGCACGAGGTCGACGATGTTGCCATCCTTCGCGCGGTAATCGAGGTGCCCGGCGAGCTGGCCATCGAGGCGCAGCTCGTAGCGATGCAGCGCGGCGTTGTCGGTGATTTGCGTCGTGTCGGTCGTCATTGCGCCATCATGCCGCGCAGTCACGCGTTTTGCAGCACCGCGGACTCGACAGCATCCATGCCGGCGGCCCATGCGCGCGCCATTGCCTGCAGCGGGGCGCTCGCGTCGAAGGGCTTGCCGGTGGCCGCGACGCGCGCGCCCTTGAGGATGAGCGACTTGCAGGTCGCCGAGATCTCGCGGAAATGGGTTGCGGCGTCGCCCGACGGGTGACCGCATTTCGCGAGCCACTCCAGGTGCGCGGCGGCGAGTTCGAACGCGGCGCCGGCCTGCCGCAGCGACGCGAACGCCCACTGGTGGTAGTAAGCCAGCCCTCTCTCACGCATGAGCGCGAGCTCTTGCGCGAGGCGCGGCGCGAAAGCTTCGAACGGGTTGCGCCGCGGCCGCCATGCGAGGTGATGTTGCAGCAGGTCTTGCGCGCGGCTCGCAAGTTCGCGCTGCGGCAGTGCTTCGCTGCGATCGATGCGCAGGAGTTCCGCAAAGAGCGGCAATTCCCGTCGCGCGAGGAGCACCTGTTCGAAGTCCTCGCCTTCGAGCTCGAAGTACCCCGCGTTGTGGAAGTAGCCCAGCCGTTTCGCCGGCGTGTCGATGTCGTTGAGGACGATGGTCGTCTTGGTGTGCTGGCGCCGGTAGTCCGTGGCATGCGTATCGGGCAGCCACCAAGCGTCGACCTCGACACTCACCAGGCGCGCGGCGGCGACGTGTTCCAGCGCATGCTCGATGAGCGGGCGCCACATCGTCAGCTCCTGCACGTCGACGCCGTACAGCTCGCGCAGTTCGTATCCCGTCGGCTTGAAGAAGGTCCACTGGTCACCCAGGAAATCGACGGCCAGCGCATGCCCGGGCAGCGCCAGCGGCTCCAGGCCCAGCGCGTGCAGCAACTCGATCCACAGGTCGATGTAGCAGTTCTTTTCCGGCCAATCGGCTTGGGGCGAGTGCAGCGAGTGCGAGTTGTGCGCGCGGGCGTCGACGCCGTC
>DATBPW010000278.1:0-8760 GCA_036561125.1 Ramlibacter sp.
TGCAGGACGAGTGGCGGCTCGTCACGAAGACGCTCCCCCTGCGTTGCGAGCGCATCGGAGACCACGAGCTGCGCGCTGTCGACGCGGCGTTTCACGAGTCGTTGCGGCGCTTGGGCGTCGCGCGCGTCGACACGTTGCTCGTCCACCATGCACAGGACCTGCTCGCTCCCGGCGGCGAGGAATTGCACACATGGCTGCTCGAAAGGAAGAGCGAAGGCACGGCGCTGCGCGTGGGCGCTTCCGTCTACGACGGCGACGAAGTCGCCGCCCTCCTCGATCGCTTCGACATCGACGTCGTGCAACTGCCCGCGAACATCGCCGACCAGCGGCTGCTCGCCGACGGCAGCATTCCCCAATTGCATGGCAGCGATGTCGAAGTGCACGTGCGGTCGTTGTTCCTCCAGGGCGTGCTGCTGGCGGCGCCGGCATTCGCCGCGAAACGCTTTCCGGAACAAGTCGCGTGGGTCGCCTCGTTCCATGCCGAATGCGCGCGGCGCAACGTCACGCCGCAGCAGGCGTGCCTGTCGTTCTTCAAGTCGCGCGACGAATTCACCGCCGCCGTGGTGGGCGTGTCGAGCGCGGCCGAGCTCTCGCAACTGCTCGCCGCCTGGGACAGCGCCCCTGCGATGGACTGGTCGGGATGGGCCGTGGACAATAAGCGCTTCACCGACCCGAGACTGTGGAACACGTGACATCCCCGGCCGGACCGACCATCGCCGTGCTGCAAGCGCGCATGAGTTCCACGCGCCTGCCGGGCAAGGCGCTGCTGCGCACCTGTGGCAAGGCACTGCTGCAGCATCAAATCGAACGCGCGACCCGGGCGAAGCGCCTCGACACCATCGTCGTCGCGACCAGCACCGACCCGAGCGACGATCCGCTCGAGGCGCTGTGCCACCGCATCGGCGTGCGCTGCCATCGCGGCAGCCTGGACGACGTGCTCGATCGCTTCGTCGGCGCCGCGAAGCCGCTGGCGCCGGCCCATGTCGTGCGCCTGACGGGCGATTGCCCGCTCACCGACCCCGACGTGATCGACCGCGTGGTCGCCGCCGCACAGCAGGACGATGTCGACTACGCGTCGAACGCGCTCGATCCGACCTACCCGGACGGGCTCGACGTGGAATGCATGCGCTTCGCCGTGCTCGAGACCGCGGCGCGCGAAGGCACGAAGAAGACCGAGCGCGAGCACGTCACGCCGTTCATCCACACCCAGCCGCAGCGCTTTCGCCTGCGCAGCGTGCGCAACGACATCGACCTGTCGGCCCTGCGCTGGACCGTCGACGAACCGGCCGACTTCGTCTTCGTCTCCCAGGTGTACGAACACCTGTACCGCGACAACGCCGACTTCCGCATGGCCGACATCCTGCGGCTGCTCGAACGCGAGCCGCAGCTGGCCCGCATCAACCAGGGACTCGCGCGCAACACCTCGTACGCGCGCGACATCGCCGCCGAAGCCAAGCCATGAACCGATACCAGAAATCCGAAGCCCTGCTCGCGCGCGCCGAGAAGGTGATCCCGCTCGGCGCGCAGACCTTCAGCAAGAGCCGCACGCAGTTCCCGCTGGGCATCTCGCCGTACTTCGCGACGCGCGCGAAAGGCAGCCGCGTGTGGGACGCCGACGGCAACGAGTACGTCGACTTCATCAACGCGCTGTGCTCGATCACGCTCGGGCACTGCGACGACGATGTGACCGCGGCCGTGCAGGAGCAACTCCAGCGCGGCACGATCTTCTCGCTGTCGAGCGAGCTCGAGATCGAAGTCGCCGAGAAGATCGTCGAACTCGTGCCGTGCGCCGAAAAGGTCCGCTTCGGCAAGAACGGCTCGGACGCGACGTCGGGCGCGATTCGCATCGCGCGTGCCTTCACGGCGCGCGATCGCGTGGCCGTGTGCGGCTACCACGGCTGGCAGGACTGGTACATCGGCTCGACGGCGCGGCACAAGGGCGTGCCGAAAGCCGTGCGTGACCTGACGCACTCGTGGACGTACAACGACGTGGGCTCGCTGGACAAGCTGTTCAAGGACCATCCCGGCGAATTCGCGGCGGTGATCCTCGAGCCGATGAACGTCGCGTCGCCGAAGCCCGGCTTCCTCGAAGAGGTGCAGGCGCTGTGCCGCAAGCACGGCGCGCTGCTGGTGTTCGACGAAACGATCACGGGTTTCCGCTACGCGATCGGCGGTGCGCAGCAGTTGTTCGGCGTCACGCCGGACCTCGCGACCTTCGGCAAGGGCCTGGCCAACGGCTATCCCGTCTCCGCGGTCGCGGGCCGCGCCGACGTGATGAAGATGATGGAGGAAGTGTTCTTCTCGTTCACGTTCGGCGGCGAGACGCTGTCGCTCGCCGCGGCGAAGGCGACGATGGCGAAGCTGCAGCGCGAGCCGGTGGTCGACACGATGCGCGCGAGCGGCGAGCGCGTCCTGCGCGACACGCAAGCCGCCATCGACCGCCACGAGCTCGGCGACGTGTTTTCGCTGGCCGGCCACCCGACCTGGTCGTTCCTGCAGTTCAAGGACGCGCGCGGCCACACGATGTGGGAGATCAAGACGCTGTTCATGCAGGAGATGCTCCGCCGCGGCATCCTCACGTACGGCACGCACAACATGAGTTATGCGCACGGCGCGCAGGACCTCGACCGGCTCGCGGCGGCATACGACGAAACATTCGCAGTGATCAGGGGCGGCCTGGCGTCCGGCATCCGCGCCTTGCTGGAGGCCGACGTGCTGGAGCCGCTCTTTCGCGTGCGCTGACGATGCGCGTCGCGATTCGCACGGACGCGTCGCGCCGGATCGGCACCGGCCACTTGAGGCGCTGCCAATCCGTCGCGGACGCACTCCGACGCGAAGGCGCCGAAGCCGTGTTCGTGTGCCGCGCGCACGACGAGATCAGCCGCGTCGCCGATCAAGGCCGCGTGATCTGGCTGTCGCACGAACAAGGCTTCACCGCGCAGGCAGGCGACCCGACGCATGCACAGTGGGCCGCGTGCAATTGGGATCGCGATGCGGACCAGACGGTCGCCGCGCTGCAAGGCCAAGCGGTCGATTGGGTTCTTGTCGACCACTACGCATTCGATGCGAGGTGGCATGAGCGCGTCGCGGGGGCCCTACACTGCCGCGTCGGCGTGATCGACGACCTGGCAGACCGTCCGCTCGCGGCGCAGCTCGTCGTCGACCAGAACCTTGCGGCGGACCACGCATCGAAATATGCGGGCGTGCTGCAATCGCCCGCGCTCATCCTCGGCGGCCCGCGCTACGCGATGCTCGCGCCGGTGTACCGCACTGCGCCGCGCTATCGCTTCCGGCGCAGGGTGGCCAGCATCGGCATCTTCATGGGCGGCGGCGACCCGAACGACTTCGGCTCGCGCGTGCTGCGCGCTTGCCGCGACGTGGCGGGATTCGACGGCGACATCGAGCTGGTGTCGTCCTCGCGCAACCCGAATTTCGAACACCACGTCGCGCTGGCGCAGCGTTGGCCGCGCACGCACGTGCTGCACGACCAGGCGGACCTCTCCGGATTCTTCGCTCGGCATGACCTGCACGTCGGCTCGGGCGGCATTGCCGCATGGGAACGGTGCTGCCTGCGCGCGCCGACGCTCGCCATCCAGATCGCACAGAACCAGCGCGCGGTGCTGCCGCAACTCGCGCAGCTCGGCGCGATCGAGTGGCTGCAACAAGCCGATCCGGACGAAGCCGACATCGGGACCGCCGTTCGTGAACTCGTGGAGTCGCCGCACCGGCGGCTCGCGCTCGTGCGCGCGACGCGGGGATGGGTCGACGGGTTCGGCAGCGCGCGCGTCGCCGCGGCGATGTCGCTCGCCGCACGGCCCGAGCTGCAATTGCGCGAGGCAAGCGCGTCCGACGAGGCACTGCTGCTCGAATGGGCCAACGATCCCGGCGTGCGGCGCCAGGGGTTCAGCACGAAAGCCATCGGCGCCTCGGAGCACCACGCCTGGTTCGCCAGGCGTCTCGCCAACCCCGCTTGCCGCATCTTCATCGCGTCGTCGCGCGCGGGAATGCCGGTGGCCCAGGTCCGCTTCGAGAAAAGGGGCGCGCACTGGGTGATCGGCTACTCGATCGACGCCGCGTTCCGCGGCTGCGGCCTCGCCCGACCGCTGCTGGCCGGCACGATGGCGGCCTTGCAACAGCATGACCCGGCGGCGCGCTTCGAAGCCTGGGTGAAGCCCGATAATGGAGCCTCGCTGCGGACGTTCCGCGGCCTCGGCTTCGCCGAGGTGCGTGTGGAGCGCGAAGGCATCGACTGCCACCGCTTCGAGCTGTAGACGGGCACGACATGGGGTTTTCAATCGCAGGCCGCGCGATCGGCCGGGACGCACCGCCGTTCGTCATCGCCGAGATGTCGGGCAACCACAACCAGTCGCTAGAGCGCGCGCTGGCGATCGTGGACGCCGCGGCCGCGGCGGGCGCGCACGCGCTCAAGATCCAAACCTACACCGCCGATTCGATGACGCTGCCGATCACGGACGGCGAGTTCGCGATCCGCGACCCCAAGAGCCTGTGGAACGGCCGCACGCTGTACGAGCTGTACCAGGAAGCGGCCACGCCGTACGACTGGCACCGGCCGATCTTCGACCGCTGCCGCGAGAAGGGCGTCATCGGCTTCTCGACGCCCTTCGACGCCGACGCCGTCGATTTCCTCGAATCGCTCGGCGCGCCGGCGTACAAGATCGCGTCGTTCGAGAACGTGGACCTGCCGCTGATCGCGAAGGCCGCATCGACCGGCAAGCCGCTGATCATCTCCACCGGCATGGCCACGTCGGACGAGATCGCCGATGCCGTGAACGCAGCGCGCAGCGCCGGCGGGCGTGACATCGTTCTGTTGAAGTGCACGAGCACCTACCCGGCCACACCGCGCGACACCAACATCCGCACCATCCCCGACCTGCGCGAGCGCTTCGGGTGCGAAGTGGGCCTGTCCGACCACACGATGGGCACCGGCGTCGCCGTGGCGTCGATCGCGCTGGGCGCGGTCGTCGTCGAAAAGCATTTCACCCTGTCGCGCGCCGAGGGCGGGGTGGACAGCGCGTTCTCGCTCGAGCCGCCCGAGCTGGCGGCACTCGTCACGGAGACGCGGCGCGCGTGGGAATCGCTGGGCGACGTGAGCTACGGTCCGACCGCGTCCGAACAGAAGTCGCTGCAGTTCCGGCGCTCGCTTTATTTCGTCGCGGACATTCGCGCGGGAACGAAGGTGGATGCCGCGCATGTCCGCGCGATCCGTCCCGGGTCGGGCCTCGCGCCGAAGCACTTGGGCGAAGTGATCGGAAGGACTGTCGCGCGCGACGTGAAGCGCGGCACGCCGGTGAGCTGGGACGCGCTGGCATGACGCCGCTGCGCATCGGCTTCGCCACCGTGTATGCGTGGCGTCCGCACGTCGAGCACCTGATGTTCCTCGCGGGCCTCGCGAAGCAGGCCGGCCACGAGACGTTCTTCCTGGCCTGCGACGCCGACCTGCCTGCGTGCTACACGCGCGAGATCCGCGACGTGAGGCCCGACTGGATGGAGTGCCTGTTGTGCCGAGTGGGCGGCGTGCGGTCGTACACCGGCTCCAACGTGAGCTCGATCGGCGCACTGGCCGGCGCGGGCGAGGCGCCCCGTCTGGAGCAGGCGCAGGACTGGGCGAAGTCGAGCGCGAGCACGCTCGGCCGCTTCGAATCGGCCGGCGACTACATGCTGCCGCAGTTCGCGCAGATCCGCGACCGCCTGGCGCCTTCGGTGCAACGCGCTTATGCGGCGGCGAGTGCGTGGATCGCGCGGGAACGCCTCGATGCCGTGTGCCTGTTCAACGGCCGCATGGATGCGACGCGCGGCATCTTCGAAGCAGCCAAGGCGAGCGGCACGCGCTTCGTCAGCATGGAACGCACTTGGTTCGGCGACGGCCTCCAGCTGCTGCCCGAAGAGAACTGCCTGGGCCTGCGGCCGGTGCACGCGATGGTCGGCGAGTGGCGCGACAAGGCGCTGACGCGCGCCCAGGCCGCGCATGCCGCCGCGCGCGTCGCGGCGCGCCTGACGCGCACGAACTTCACCGAATGGCGCGCGTACAACACGCAAGCGGCTCGCGCGACGTGGCCCGTCGAGGGGGGCTCGCGCCGCATCCTGCTGCTGCCCGGCAGCCTGAACGAAATCTGGGGCGACCCGAACTGGGAATCGGCGTGGCCCGACCCGACGCAGGCGTACGACGCGATCATCCGGCACCTGCGGCTCGAGCCGCGCGACCTCGTGCTGCGCTGCCATCCGAACTGGGGCGAGCGCATCGGCAAAGCCGATGGGCACATGCCCGAGCGGCACTACACGGACTGGGCGCGCTCGCGCGGCGTGCACGTGATCGCCAGCCGCGAGACGACCAGCACGATGGACCTGATCGCGCAATGCGACGCGATCGTCGTCGCGAGCGGCAGCGCCGCGCTCGAAGCCGCCGCGATGGGCAAGCAGGTGATCGCGACCGCGCCTTCGATCTATTCCGAGGCGGGCTTTCGCACGGACGCGAGCGAGCCCGGCAAGGTCGACGACCTCGTCCTGCAAGTGGACCTGCCGGGGCCGGAGCAGGCCCTCGCGCAGGAAAAGCTGCGGCGCCTCGCGCTGCGCTTTTGCTACACGATGTCGCGGCGCCTGCCGCAGTATGCGCAGCATGTCCGCGCGGTGTCGTCGTCGGCGTATCGCTATCCGCCCGGGGCCGACCCGCAGCGCTTCATCGACCTGTTGCGCACCGGCGTCCTGCGTGCCGACGACGATGCATTCGCCGCGAGCCAGGCCGACGAAGACGACGTGATCGTGAAGATGGCCCAGGGCCGATGGAGCGAACTGGTGGCACCGCCGGTGCCGGCGTCCGAGGACGCGCGACGCGTGCACCGCCGCTGGCTGCTGCGGCCGGTGGACTACATCCGCGAGAAAATGCCGGTCGGGGACCGCTGACACATGCGATTCATACGCACGCTATCCCGCGGCCTGCGCACGCAGCCGCGCTACACACTGATGCGCATGGTGGCGCGATTTCCGTTCGTGCGCCGCGCGGTGGTGGGCGGGCACGCGCTCGCGCACCGGCGGCGGCTCGAGGCCTGGCTGCGCGACTGCGAAGCGCGCATGGCCACCACCATGTTCCCGCAGGTGGACCGGCATGCATTCGTGCGCGACATGCGCCGCGACGGCGTCGCATTCGGCCTGACGCTGCCGCCGGACATCGTTGATGAAATCCGTGCATGGGCCGAAGCGCACCCGAGCTTCGCGGACCGCGTGCCCGAGCGCGGCGTGCATCCCGGCCAACTCGCGATCGCGCAGGAGCGCCTGGGCAAGCCGATCCTGCTCACCCAATACTTCAACGCGCTCACCGGCTGCCCCGCGATCGCCCGCCTCAAGCAGGACCCCGCGCTGCAATGGATCGCCGCGGCCTACCTGCGCTCGGACCCGACCTTCGTCGGCGCGAACCTGTGGTGGACCTACCCCGTCGACGCGTTGCCGGAAGACCGGCACCAGCACGCGCACCTGTTCCACCGCGACGTGGACGACTTCGCCTTCTTCAAGTTCTTCTTCTACCTGACCGACGTCGCGCCCGGGGACGGCGCGCACATGCTCGTGCGTGGTTCGCAGTTGCGCCCGCCGGCGCGCAGCTTCGCCGACCGCTGGAACCTGCGCCGCTATTCCGACGCCGAAGTGTCCGCGACCTACGACGCGAAGGACATCCTCGAGATCACCGGCGCGGCGGGCACCGGGTTCGCCGAAGACACGCTGTGCATCCACAAGGCGCGCACGCCCGAAACGAGCGCGCGCCTCCTGCTGCAACTGCAGTACGCCCTGTTCGACTATGGGAACATGCATGACGAGCGCGACCCGGCGCAGCTTGCCTACATCGGCTGATGCGCGGGCCGCGGCCGCATGAGCATCGGCCCGATCACGCCCCGCCGCGCGCGCCAGCTCTGGTACGCCCCGGTGCTGGGCCTCGCGACGGCGCTGATGATGCTGCGCCTGTTCGCGCTGGCGCGGCTGCTGGACATTCCCAACTTCGCGCAGGCGAGCGCGGCCTTCCTCGTCTCGAGCACCTTCACGATGCTCGGGTGCCTCGGGCTGCAATCGCTGCTGCAGCGGGACATGCCGATCCTGTTCGTGCACGGGCGCGAAAACGCAGCGCGCGTGCTGCTCGCGCAATCCGTGGTCGTCGCCTACGGCTGCGCCGCGGTGGCGATGGTGGGGGCCTTCGTCGTACCGTTCGATTTCGGCTCTCCGGCCAACCTCGTGGCGCTGGGCATCGTGCATGGACTGTCGCAGCAGCTGTTCCTGCTGTCGACCGTCGAAAGCCGCAGCCGTGGCGAGCCGCTGCGCTTCGCGTTGCAAAGCCTGCTGCGCGGGGTGCTCGTGGTCATTGCCGGCGTGGCGATCGCGCGTGCCACGCGCTCGGCGGAATGGGTCGTCGTCGCCGAGCTGGTCGTATCGCTCGTGCTGGCGCACCTGCTGCTGCATCGAACGCTCGCACCCCGTGCGTGGGCCATCGTGCGCGCCGGGGCCGATCGCTGGCGCGCCATCGACTGGCGCGCCGCGGGCGTGCTGCTGCTCGTCGCGCTGCTCGGCTTCGCGTTGACTTACGCGGATCGCTGGGGCGCGGCCACTGCACTCGACGCGCGCCAATTCGCGAATTACGCATTCGCCGGGACGATCGTCGCAATCGGCCTGTCGACACAAAGCCTCGTCAACGCGTCCGTGTACCCGATGCTCGCGCGCCTGTATGCCCGCTCGGGACAGGCGGCTTGCTTCGAGCTTTGCGCC
>DATBPW010000279.1:0-5738 GCA_036561125.1 Ramlibacter sp.
CGGCGAGCGCGGCGTGCGCATCTCCGGCGGCCAGCGCCAGCGCATCGCCATCGCGCGCGCGATCCTCAAGAACCCGCCGCTGCTGCTGCTCGACGAAGCCACCAGCGCGCTCGACGCCGAGAGCGAGCGCATGGTGCAAGCCGCGCTGGAATCGGCGATGCGCAATCGCACGACGCTGGTCATTGCGCACCGGCTCGCGACCGTGCAGAAGGCGGATCGTATCGTCGTGCTCGATCTCGGGCACCTGGTCGAGGAAGGCACCCACGAGTCGCTGCTTGCGGCGGGCGGGACGTATGCGCGGCTGGCGGCGCTGCAGTTCCTCGATTAGGTTTTTTGTCGCGCTGGCGCCGTGGCGGGCCCAGGCCGGAGGATGCCCTCCACCCTCCGTGTCCCCCACCGATGAAGGCGGCCTACGCCGCCTTCATCGAGTTCCTCCTTTACCTGCGGGTGGAGGGCATCCACCGGCCTGGGCCAGGGCACGTTCGTTGCGTTCAGCGATGCACAACGCACGTACCCGGCGTCCGGGGACTCAGCGCCACCTTCGCAAAGCGAGCGACGACAAACGATCAATTCAAGTACCGCGGCTTCCGCGCATCTTCCTCTTCCGCGTTCTCGTCGCCCGTGGCTTGCGAGAACGGTTCCTGCCACTGGGCCTTGATGAGCGCCTGTTCGAGCAGGTGCATCATGCCCTGCATGAGCTTGGGATCGAGCTCCATCTGGAAGCTGCGCGGCTCCTTGGCATCGGGCAGGCGCTCGTTGAAGCTCAGGCGCAAGCGGCCGTCCGGCAGCGGCGTCGCGTCGACGTCGGTGACCAGCACGGGGTCGTTGCCCAGCGGCAGCGCGGACTGGGCCTCGTCGAACGGGGTCTCGAAATCGGCTTCCTGCAGGAACTGTTCCTTGCGGAAGTCGGCCAGCATCTTCTTCAGGCCCTCGTCGGCGGCTTCGAGCGAGCTGCCCGCGGCCTCCAGCTTGAGCAGGTGCTCGGTGAGCAGCTTGGACAGCAGCGGCCACAGCCCCATCATCAGGCGGCGCGTGAACCACAGGCGCAGCTCCTCCGAGGCGGACGTGTTGACGCGCACGAAGATGCGGTCCTGTTCCGCCTGGTAATTGACCGAGAGCTGGTGAATCCTCATTCCGATTGATTCTAGACAGCCCACAAACGGGCGTTTGGAGCCTAAATTCCCTTGAATTCACGCGGGCAATCCCAAGCTGGGACCGCAATAGGAGCAAACGAATGCGTCTGGACAAACTCACGACCAAATTCCAGGAAGCGCTGGGCGAGGCGCAAAGCCTCGCGCTGGCCAACGACCACGCCTACATCGAACCGGCCCACCTGCTGGTGGCGATGCTGCGCCAGGAAGACGGCCCGACGCCGCTGCTGCAACGCGCCGGCGTCAATGTGGCCGGTCTCACGGCCGCGGCCGAATCGGCCGTGCACAAGCTGCCGCAAGTCGAGGGGCAGGAGCAAGTGCAGGTGGGCCGCGACCTCGCGGTGCTGCTGCAGGCCTGCGAGAAGGAAGCCCTCAAGCGCGGCGACCAGTACATCGCCAGCGAGCTGTTCCTGCTCGCGCTCGCGGACACCAAGCAGGACATCGGCCGCATCGCGCGCGAAAACGGGTTGACGCGCAAGTCGCTCGAATCCGCGGTCGATGCGGTGCGCGGCGGCGAGCAGGTGAATGACCCGCAAGCCGAAGGCAAGCGCCAGGCGCTCGCGAAATACACGATCGACCTCACCGAGCGCGCGCGGCAAGGCAAGCTCGACCCCGTGATCGGCCGCGACGAGGAAATCCGCCGCGCGATCCAGGTCCTGCAACGGCGCACCAAGAACAACCCGGTGCTCATCGGCGAGCCGGGCGTGGGCAAGACGGCGATCGTCGAAGGCCTCGCGCAGCGCATCATCGCGGGCGAGGTGCCCGAGTCGCTCAAGGGCAAGCGCGTCCTGTCGCTGGACATGGCGGCGCTGCTCGCGGGCGCCAAATACCGCGGCGAATTCGAGGAGCGCCTGAAGAACGTGCTCAACGAGCTGTCCAAGGACCAGGGCCAGACCATCGTCTTCATCGACGAGCTGCACACCATGGTCGGCGCGGGCAAGGCCGAAGGCGCGATGGACGCGGGCAACATGCTCAAGCCGGCGCTCGCGCGCGGCGAGCTGCACTGCGTCGGCGCGACCACGCTGGACGAATACCGCAAGTACATCGAGAAAGACGCCGCGCTCGAGCGCCGCTTCCAGAAGATCCTCGTGGGCGAGCCGAGCGTGGAGGCGACCATCGCGATCCTGCGCGGCCTGCAGGAAAAGTACGAGGTGCACCATGGCGTCGAGATCACCGACCCGGCGATCGTCGCGGCGGCGGAGCTTTCGCATCGCTACATCACCGACCGCTTCCTGCCCGACAAGGCCATCGACCTCATCGACGAGGCCGCATCCAAGATCAAGATCGAAATCGATTCGAAGCCCGAGGCGATCGACCGGCTCGACCGCCGCCTGATCCAGCTGCAGATCGAGCGCGAAGCCGTCAGGAAGGAAAAGGACGAGGCGTCGAAGAAGCGCTTCGGCCTGATCGAAAGCGAGATCGCCCGGCTGCAAAAGGAGATCGCCGACCTCGAGGAGATCTGGAAGTCCGAGAAGGCCACCGCGCAAGGCTCGGCCGAGATCAAGGAGCAGATCGACAAGGTGCGCACGCAGATCGAGGAGCTCACGCGCAAGGGCGACTTCAACAAGGTCGCCGAGCTTCAGTACGGCAAGCTGCCGGAGCTGGAGAAGAAGCACAAGGAAGCGCAGGCGAAGGAAAGCGGCAAGGCCAAGGCGGGCAAGCCGCAGCTGCTGCGCACGCAGGTCGGCGCCGAAGAGATCGCCGAAGTCGTCGCGCGCGCAACCGGCATCCCGGTCTCGAAGCTGATGCAAGGCGAGCGCGAGAAGCTCCTCACGATGGAAGACCGCCTGCACCAGCGCGTGGTGGGGCAGGACGAGGCGATCAGCGCGGTGGCGAATGCGATCCGCCGTTCGCGCTCGGGCCTGGCGGACCCGAACCGGCCCACGGGCTCGTTCCTGTTCCTCGGCCCGACGGGCGTGGGCAAGACCGAGCTGTGCAAGGCGCTGGCCACGTTCCTGTTCGACAGCGAGGAGCACCTCATTCGCGTCGACATGAGCGAGTTCATGGAGAAGCACTCGGTGGCCCGCCTGATCGGCGCGCCCCCGGGCTACGTCGGCTACGAAGAGGGCGGCTACCTCACCGAAGCCGTGCGCCGCAAGCCGTACAGCGTGATCCTGCTCGACGAAGTGGAGAAGGCGCACCACGACGTCTTCAACGTGCTGCTGCAGGTGCTCGACGACGGGCGCCTCACCGACGGCCAGGGCCGCACCGTGGACTTCAAGAACACGGTGATCGTGATGACGAGCAACATCGGCTCGCATCGCATCCAGGCCATGGCGGGCAAGCCGTACGAGGACGTCAAGGAAGCGGTGTGGGACGAACTGAAGGACCACTTCCGCCCCGAGTTCCTCAACCGCATCGACGAGACGGTGGTGTTCCACGGGCTCGACGCGAAGGACATCGCGAAGATCGCGCAGATCCAGCTCACGGTGCTGCAGCAGCGCCTCGCGAAGATCGACCTCGCGCTGCAGGTGTCGCCGGCGGCGCTGGAAGAACTCGCGAAGGTGGGCTTCGACCCGGTGTTCGGCGCGCGGCCGCTCAAGCGCGCGATCCAGCAGCGCATCGAGAACCCGCTGTCCAAGTTGATCCTCGAAGGCAAGTTCCCGCCCAAGAGCATGATCAGCGTCGGTGTGGACCCGGTGCGCGAGCCGGGCGTGTTCAAGTTCGGCGGTGCGCAACCGCAGCCGGCGCGCGAGGAAGCGCACGCGTAAGCGTCAGCGCGTCGTGCGGTTCACCCGGGCGAGCAATTCGCCCGGTGTCGCCTGCGCGATGTGCAGCGGCGCAAGTAGGTCGTTCTCGCGGTCGAAGTCGCGCCCCGTGACCAGGTTGGCCATCTGCACAATGGCGCGCGTGGCGGGCAATTCCACGTTCGCGCAATTGCCCAATGCAAGGCTGAACACCAGCCCGTAAGGCACGTCCTCGCCGAGGAAGCGTGTGTCGACGTCGGTCGGGCCCGGCGGGCCGCCGCGCTTCGCGTGCAGTTCCGCTGCGATGTCCGCGAGCCGCTGCGACGAGGTGCCGAACGATTTCGCGAAGTGCTCTTCGATCGTGCGTACCGTCAATCCAAAGGCCGCCGCCAAAGCGATGCGCTCACGGTCGAGTTGCTCGATCACTCCCGCGACGTGCGGCGTCATGTAGTGGTACTGCGGCCAGTTCTCGGCGCGCTCGATGCGCGTCCAGTTGAACAGGGCGAGCGGGCCGTGAGCGACAGGATTGATGTTGACCAGCGTGCTCGCGAGGCAATTCGCCTCCGGCACGAACACGTCGCCGAACAGCGACCGTGCGAGTGCCACCGCCTCGTCCGCGCGATCGATGGGAAGGCACGACAGTCCCAGCTCGCTGCGCCGGGTCATGATCCGCACGCCGGCGTCGCCGGTGCGCCGCGCCGTCAGCGCGGTCGTGCCCATGCTCGCCACCGTGATGTCGACGCCGCGTTCGCGCGCCTGCTCGTACAGGTACAGCGCCGACAGCGACGACATGGAGCTGACGATGACGTGCTGGCCGTCCTGCAGGTGCGGCAGCAGCGCGTCCATCACGAACTTGTGCCCGTTCACGGGCACGGCGATGAGGACGACGTCCGCGCCGCTCACGAGCTCCTGTGCCGTCGCGGCGACCTGCACGGCTGCGCTCGCCTGCAGCACGCCATCGGATTGCAGCGGCTGCGTGCGCAGCCCGTGTGCGGTGTCGCCGCGCGGCGACCACAAGCGCACCGCGTGCCCGCCGTGGGCGAGCCACGCCGCGCTCGCGTACGCGATGCCGCCGGCGCCGGCGATCGCGACCGCCGTCATTCGGCCTTGATCCCGCCTTGCTTGATGACGCGGCCCCAGCGGTCGTAGTCCTCGGTGACCACCTGCTCGAGCTCTTTGGCGTTGCCGCACGTCAACGTGGCGCCGAGCGCCGCGAGCCGCTGCTGCGTTTCGGGCAGGTGGCACACCGCCTGCAGTTCGGTCGAGAGCTTGTCGACGACGGCCGCCGGCGTTTTCGCCGGCGCGAGCACGCCCATCCACACCGGCACTTCGAGTCCCTTGAAGCCGGTCGCTTCGGCCATCGTCGGCGCGCCCTTCAGGTTCTGCAGCGGCTCCTTCGTGAACGAGGCGAGCACGCGCGCGCGCGAGTCCTGCACCATCGGCGCGATCGACGCCGAGCTGGTGACGATCATCGACACCTGCCCGCCCATGAGGTCGGTCATCGCCGGCGCCGCGCCGCGATAGGGCACGTGCAGCAACTTCACGCCCGCGGTCTGCGCGAGCAGCTCGCCCGTCAGGTGCGAGATCGTGCCGAGGCCGGTGGACGCGAAACTCACCTGGCCCGGCCGCGCCTTCGCGTCCTTGAGCACGTCGGCCACGGACTTGTACGGGCTTTGCGTGCGCACCGCGAGCGTCATGGGCGTGTCCGCGATCATCGCCACCGGCCGGAAGTCCTTCAGCGGCTCGTATGGCAGCTTGGAGTTCAGGTGCGGTGCAATCGAGATCGCACCGCCGCTCGCGAGCAGCAGGGTGTTGCCGTCGGGCGGCGCCTTCGCGACGGCTTCGGCGGCGATCACGCCGCCCGCACCGGCCTTGTTGTCGACCACGACCGGCACGCCCA
>DATBPW010000280.1:0-11371 GCA_036561125.1 Ramlibacter sp.
ACGCGATCGAAAAGCGCAGCGACGTCGACCCGACGCGCGTGATGGCGATGGGCGGCAGCTTCGGCGGCTACATGACCAACTGGATCGGCACGCAGACCGATCGCTTCAAGTGCCTCGTGACGCACGCGAGCATCTGCACTATGGGCAAGTTCACGGGCACCACCGATCATCCGGCGTGGTGGTACCTGGAGATGGGCGGCGAGAACCCGTACGCCGACCCCATGGGCTACGACCGGTTCGCGCCGCTGCGTTATGTGTCGCAGTGGAAGACGCCGGTGATGGTCATCCACGGCGACCTGGACTACCGCTGCCCGATCGGCGAAGGCCTGAACCTGTTCGAGGCGCTGCAGTACCACGGCGTGGACAGCGAACTGGTCGTCTTCCCCGACGAGAACCACTGGGTGCTGAAGCCGCGCAACATCGTCGCGTGGTACGACAACGTGCTCGGCTTCATCGCCCGGCACATGCAGGCGCGCTGAACGATCAGGGCTTGACGGACGTCGGGTTGTAGCCCGGCTTGCTGCGGATCGCGTCGATCATTTCCTGCTTGGCCTGCTCGTCCTGCGCGCGCGAGGCGCCGCAGTCTTCCTTGCGGCGCACGAGGCTGCCGGTGGGCGGTGCGACGCCGAGGCACGCATTCTTGTCCGCTTCGGCCGTCTTCTCGGGCCTGGATTCCGTCGCGCAGCCGGCGAGAAGGAACAACGCGGCGGCGAAGGCAGCGGCGCTGCCGTAATACCGGATCATGGAGAGTCCTCGGAAATTGTTATTGGGAAACTCAACTGTAGCGGAAGGTGCCGGCCGCCGCCAAGACGGGTTTCTTCACATCTGCCGAAACACGTGCAGGTAGCTGCGGCTCACCGGCAACACGTCCGTGCGTTCCTTCAGGTGGACCGACGCGGTTTCGTTGTCGCCCCGGGTCACGTGGCGCACCGACCGCAGGTTCACGACCACGGAGCGATGGATCTGCACGAAGTGCGACGCATCGAGCTGCGGGACGAGCGACTTCAGCGGCGTGCTGATCAGCGCTTCGGCCGATTGGCCCTCGTCGCGCCACGCCACCAGCGTGTACTTCTCGTCGGAACGCAGGAAGTCGATGTCGTCGACGGGGATCATGCGCAGCGCACCGCGCGAGCTGGCGCGGATCCAGCGCAGCGGCCCGGCGGCCGGCGAGCTGTCCCCGCGCAGGCGCGCGGCCAGGTCGCGCAGCACGTCCTCCGTCACCGGCGACGGCGCCGACGAGCGGATGCGCTCCTTCAGGCGCGCAACGGTCGTGGCCAGGCGGCCGGCGTCCACCGGCTTGATCACGTAGTCGTGCGCGCCGTGCTCGAACGCCTTCAGCGCGTACTGCTCGAACGCCGTGACGAACACCAGGTGCGCGCGCCCGCACATCGCCTGCGCGGCCTCGATGCCCGTCATGCCCGGCATGTGCACGTCGAGGAAGCACACCTGCGGCCGGTGCACGTCGAACATCTCGATCGCCTCGCGGCCGTTGCGCGCCTGCGCGACGATGTCGAGCTCCGGCCAGGCGCGCGCGAGCAACGTGGCGAGTTCGTCGCGCAGCAGCGGCTCGTCGTCCGCGACCAGGGCGGTGACGCGTTCGCTCATGCCGCGCCCGCCTGCGCGGGATATTCGAGCACGGCCTGCGTGCCGTGCGGCTCGATGCTCGCCAGGCGCAGCTGCGCGTCGCCGAACGCGAGCTTCATGCGCTCGCGCAGGTTGGCCAGGCCGCTGCCGCCGGTGCCGCCCTGCTGGAGCCCCACGCCGGTGTCGGTGACGGTGACCACGCAGCGCTCGCCCTCGAGCCGCGCGACGACGTCGATGCGCCCGCCCTCCTCGCCCGGGTCGATGCCGTGGCGCACGGCGTTCTCCACCAGCGTGAGCAACGCCATCGGCGGGCACGGCGCGCGCAGCGCGGCGGCGTCGCAATCGACCGAATAGTGCAGGCGGTCGGGCATGCGCATGTGCATCAGCTCGAGGTACGAACGCACGAGGTCCATCTCCTGGCCAATGGTGCCGTCGGCCTGCTGCAGTTGCGGCACCGAGCAGCGCAGGTAAGCGATGAGGCTGTCCATCACCTGCACGGCGCGCGGCGAGCCCGCGTTGACCAGCGCGCGGATGTTCGCGAGCGTATTGAACAGGAAGTGCGGTTGCACCTGCGCCTGGAGCAGGCGCAGGCGCGTATCGGCGGCCTGGCGCTGGAACTCCACGCGCTCGACTTCGTAGCGCATCGCCTTCTCGCGCGCCTCGCGCTCGCGCTTGCGCATGATCGCCGCGAAGGCGAGCGGCGGCCCGACGATGAAGCAGGTGAAGATCAGCGAGAAGAGGCCATTGCGGTGGCCCTCGTCGAGCTCGCCCATGTGGCCGCGCACCGGCAGCGCGTAGACGAACATCGCGCCGAGCGCGCCCGCCGCGACCACGCCGATCACCTGCAGCCACCAGCGGTCGAACCACGCGGGCAGCTCGTGCGGCCAGCGCTCGAGTGCGCCGAACGCGATCGTCGAGAACATCGCGACGGTGAGGTTGCGCGCGAACCAGACCAGGAACGGCGTGGGCGAATCGCCCATGTGCACCACGGCGAACGCGAACGCGACGATCAGCATCACGCGCAGCCGCGGCCAGCCGAGGATGAGCGGGAACTGCCGCGGCGCCGGGTTCGAAAGGACTGCTGCTGCCATGCCGCGAAGTCTGCCCGGGCGGACGTCCGCGGACAACCCCCGGCCGACGAACCACGGCCCGGCCCGACGAATCGCGGGGCCGGGCCGCGACATTGCAGTTCGTCGGCTCCTCCTGCGGTTCGTCGCATTCCGTTCGCAATCGCCGCGGGCGATTCCTACAGTGCAACCCATCGAACCGAATCAACCGCTTGCCCAGGAGGTCCCATGAACGCCGTCGCCCACCACCCAGTCCCGCAGCAACTGTCGGCCGGTACGCGCGCCGGCGTCGCTTTCGCGGCCGTCGCCCTGATCACCGGCACCGTGATGTTCGCGGACGCGGCCAGCGAGCACGCCGTGCGCAACGCGGAAGCGGCGCTGAACCCCGCGATCCGCTACGTCGTGCTGCCGCGCGTGGAAGTGACCGCGCCGCGCGATGCGCAGCTCGCGGACGCCTGCGCCGCGCCGGCGCGCGTGCACGTGCAAGCCCGCACTTGAACGCGCGCGGCCTTGCCGGCGCCTACCAGCCCAGGCCGAAGCGCAACGCGAGCATCACGGCGGTGCCGCACACGATCGTGCCGAACAGGCTGCGCCGCCACGCGTAATACGCCAGGCCCGCGATCGCGCCGAAGACGCGTGGGTCGCGCCACGTGTCGATCAGGTGGCCTTGCGTCAGCACGAGCTCCGGCGCGACGACCGCGGCCAGGGCCGCCGTCGGTGCGTATCGCAGGCCTTCGCGCAGCCAGTTCGGCATCGGCAGGTCCTGCTCGGAAATCATGAAGAACGAGCGGCAGAGCAGCGTGATCGCAGCCATGCCGAGCGAGGTGATGAAGAGTTCGACGGGCGTCATGGCTTCAGGCCGCGCGAGGCCCGCGCGTGTTCGGCCAGCACGCCGAATGCGACGGCCGCCGCGATCGCGACGAGGATGTTCAGCTTGAGCGGCAGCGCATAGGCCGCGACGGCGGCACAGGCCGCCACGAGCGCGGCGACCCAGGTCGACGGATTGCGCAGCTGCGTGCACGTGAGCGCCAGCAACGCCATCGTCCCCGCGAAGCCGAGGCCCCACGACGTCGGGATCCCATGCCCGAGCACGATGCCGGTGATGATCGACAGCTGCCACAGCCCGAACGTCACCAGCGCGCTGCCCAGGAAATACTCCTCGTGGCGATAGCCGGGCACGGGCGCGGGGAAGCGGCGGATGAACAGCGCGAAGTTGCTGTCGCCCATCAGGTAGCTGAGGGCGATGCGCTGCCGGCGCGGCAGGTGCGCGAAGAACGGCCGGTAGTGGAAGCTGAAGGCCATGAAGCGCAGGCTCACGCACAGCGTCGTGGCCCACACCACCCACACCGGGGCGTCGGCGGCGATCAACGGCAGCGACGCGATCTGCGCCGAGCCCGCGTACACCAGCACCGACATGAAGATGGCCAGCGGCACGCCCATGCCGCTCTTGGACATCGCGACGCCGGCGACGAGGCCCCACGCCGCGATGCCGATCGCCATCGGGATGGCGTCGCGCGCGCCCTCGCGGAACGTGGGCAGGCGCGTGAAAGCACGGGCCTGCGCGTGGAACGATGCAATACGGGATCCCAGAGACACACTTCCCCCTCGATGGGGGATTGTCGCCCGGGAACGGCCCGCAGCCTCTTCAGTTCACTGACGGTTGCAAACCGAGCCTGCGGCGCAGCGAGTCGGCGTACTCCCGGTCCGCCGCGCAATCGCTGTCGCAGAACAGGCGCACGCCGATGCCGTCGGTGCTGGCGCAGTGGTGGCAGGCGCTCTGCCAAGGGCCCGCGCGAAGCGACTGCCGTCTTCTCACTTCACCACGTGCAAGTCGACCACCGTCGCCTTGCTGCCGACCATGTCGGCCTGGAACTTCACCTTGTCGCCGGGCTTCACGTTGGCGAGCAGCTTCGGGGCGGCGCTGTATTCCATCGTCATCGGCGGCATGTTCAGGTTCGGGATGTCGCCGTGCTTGATGACGACCTTGCCCTTCGCGGGCTCGACCTTGCGCACCTCGCCGTCCACCGTCGGCAGTGCGGCGAACGCAACTGCGGCCGCCAGCGCGAACGGCACGAGCAGTGCCTTCGGGGTTCTCATCTGTCTTCCTTTCGGTACGAATGCAGCAGCAGCCACGCTGCGGGAATGACGAACATGCTCAGGAGCGGGGCCGTGACCATGCCGCCGACCATCGGCGCGGCGATGCGGGTCATGACCTCGGAGCCGGTGCCGCTGCCCAGCAGGATGGGCAACAGCCCGCCCATCACGACCGCCACCGTCATCGCTTTCGGCCGCACGCGCTGGACCGCTCCTTCGCGGATGGCGGCGAGCAACGTCTGCGCGTCGTCGGGCTCGCCGGCCGCGAGGCGGCGCGCGTGCGCGTTCTTCAGGTAGACGAGCATCACCACGCCGAACTCCGCCGCGACGCCGGCCAGCGCGATGAACCCGACCGCGGTCGCGACCGAAATGTTGTGCCCGAGCGCCCACACCAGCCAGAAGCCGCCGACGAGCGAGAACGGCACGGCGGCCATCACCAGCGCCGCATCGAGCGGGGAGCGGAACAGCAGGTAGAGCAGCACGAAGATCACCGCCAGCGTCGCGGGCACGACCACTTCCAGCCGCTGCGTCGCGCGCTCGAGGTACTCGAACTGCCCCGACCACGACACGGCGTACCCCGCGGGCATCTTCACCTCGCGCGCGACGGCCTGCCGCATGTCGCCGACCACCGAGCGCAGGTCGCGGCCGCGGACATCCACGTACACCCAGCCCGACAGCCGTGCGTTCTCGCTGCGCAGCATCGGCGGGCCTTCGTGGATGCCGATGCGCGCGACGTCCTGCAGCAGCAGCTTCGCGCCGTTGTCCGTCACGAACGGCAGGGTGCGCAGGCGCTCGAGCGAGTCGCGGATCTCGCGCGGGTAGCGCACGTTGATCGGGAACCGCTCGCGCCCCTGGACCACTTCGCCGACGTTGTCGCCGCCGATCGCGGTCGACACGATCGCCTGCACGTCGGCCACGGCGAGGCCGTAGCGCGCCGCCGCGAGCCGGTCGACGTCGACGTCGATATAACGCCCGCCGGTCAATCGCTCCGCCAGCGCCGACGACACGCCGGGCACGCGCCTGACCGCGGACTCGACCTGCCCCGCGAGCCGGTCGATCGTCGCGAGATCGGGCCCCGCGATCTTGATGCCGACCGGGCTCTTGATGCCGGTGGCGAGCATGTCGATGCGGTTGCGGATCGGGGGCACCCACACGTTCGACAGGCCCGGCACCTTCACGACGCGATCGAGCTCCTCGACGATCCGGTCCGGCGTCATGCCGGGACGCCACTGGTTGCGCGGCTTGAACTGGATCGTGGTCTCGAACATTTCGAGCGGCGCGGGGTCGGTGGCCGTCTCGGCGCGGCCGGCCTTGCCGAACACGCGCCCAACCTCGGGCACCGTCTTGATCAGCCGGTCGGTCTGCTGCAGCAGCTCGGACGCCTTCGATGCGGACAGCCCGGGCAGCGCGGACGGCATGTAGAGCAGGTCGCCTTCGTCGAGCGGCGGCAGGAATTCGCCGCCGAGCCGCATCACCGGCAACGCGGTGAGCGCGAGCAGAACGCCCGCGATCGCGAGCGTCGTGCGCGGATGGCGCAGCACCTGTTCGAGCAGCGGCTTGTAGGCGGCCATGAGCGCGCGGTTGAGCGGGTTCGACGCCTCGCGCGGGATGCGGCCGCGAACGAGCCAGCCCATGAGCACGGGCACGAGCGTCACCGACAGGCCCGCCGCAGCCGCCATCGCGTAGGTCTTGGTGAACGCCAGCGGCGAGAACAGCCGCCCTTCCTGCGCTTCCAGCGTGAACACGGGCACGAACGACAGCGTGATCACCAGGAGCGAGAAGAACAGCGCCGGCCCGACCTCGATCGACGCGGCGGTGACCAGCTCCCACCGCTGCGCCACGGACGGCGGGCCCGAATGCGCATCCTCGAAATGTTCGATGTGCTTGTGCGCGTTCTCGATCAGCACGATGGCGGCATCCACCATCGCGCCGAGCGCGATCGCGATGCCGCCGAGGGACAGGATGTTCGCGCTCACGCCCTGCCACTGCATCACGATGAACGCGGCCAGCACGCCCACCGGCAGCGTGACGACCGCGACGAACGCCGAGCGCAGGTGGAACAGGAACACCGCGCACACCAGCGCCACGACGACGAATTCCTCGATGAGCTTGTCGCGCAGGTTGGCGACCGCGCGGTCGATGAGCTGCGAGCGGTCGTAGGTGGTCACGATCTCCACGCCGGGCGGCAGGCTCGCCTTCAGCGAATCGAGCTTCTCCTGCACCGCGCGGATCGTCGAGCGCGCGTTCTTGCCGCTGCGCATCACCACCACGCCGCCCGTCACCTCGCCCTGCCCATCCAGCTCCGCGATGCCGCGGCGCATCTCGGGGCCCAGCTGCACGAAAGCGACATCCTTCAGCAGCACCGGCGTCGCGCCCTGGACCGCCAGCGGGATCGTGCGGAAGTCGTCGAGCGACTGCAGGAAGCCGCGCGAACGCACCATGTATTCGGCTTCGGCCATTTCCACGACCGAGCCGCCGGCGGACTGGTTCGCCTTCTGCAGTGCCTGCGTCACCATGGCCTGCGTGATGCCGGCCGCGCGCATGCGGTCGGGGTCGAGCACCACCTGGTACTGGCGCACCATGCCGCCGATGCTCGCGACTTCGGCGACGTCCGGCACCGTCTTCAGTTCGAAGCGCAGGAACCAGTCGTTCAGCGCACGCAGTTGCGAGATGTCATTGCGGCCGCTGCGGTCCACGAGCGCGTATTCGTACACCCAGCCCACGCCGGTCGCATCCGGCCCCAGCGACGCGCTCGCGCCGGGCGGCAATCGGCTTTGCACCTGGTTCAAGTACTCGACCACGCGCGACCGCGCCCAGTACGGATCGGTCTTGTCGTCGAACAGGACGTAGACGAACGAGTCGCCGAAGAACGAATAGCCGCGCACCGTCTTCGCGCCGGGCACGCTCAGCATCGTCGTGGTCAGCGGGTACGTCACGAGGTCCTCGACCACCTGCGGCGCCTTGCCGGGATAAGGCGTGCGCACGATCACCTGCGTGTCCGAAAGGTCGGGAATCGCGTCGACCGTCATGTGCGCGGTCGACCACAGGCCGGCGGCCACGATGAACAGTGTCGCGACGACGACGAGGAACCGGTTGCGAACGGACCAGCGGATCAGCGCGGCGATCATTTCGCGGGCTCCATGCGCTGCACCGCGACGAGTTGCCACCCGAGGTCGCCGCCTTTCATGAACTGGAAGTGCACCGTGTCGCCGGGCTTCACGTCGGCGAAGGCCTTCGCGTCCGCCTTGCCGAATCCCATCGTCATGCCCGGCCACTTCAGTTCGGCGATGGGCCCATGCGAGATCGTGATCGAATCGGCGTCGACGCTTTCGACCTTGCCGGTTCCGTTGTAGAGGGCGGGCGTCGCGGGCGCCGACGCAGCGGGCGCAGCGGCCATCGCATCGAGCACGGAGCGCAGCCGCGCTTCGGAGTCGACGAGGAACTGTCCGCTCGCGACGACCGCATCGCCTTCGCGCAATCCTTCGGTCACCTCGAGCTGGTCGCCGAAATCGGCGCCGAGCCGGACTTCACGGGGCTCGAAGTGGCCTTGCGTCCCGCGCACGATGGCCACCGCGCGCGTGCCGGTCCGGATCACCGATTCGGCAGGAACGACCAGGCGTTCCACCGCGGGCCCCGCCACGTTGATCCGCAGCAGCATCCCCGGTGTCAACCGGCCCGCGCGGTTGTCCACTTCGAAACGCGCCTTGAGCGTGCGCGTGCTCGCGTTGATCTCGGGCAGGATTTCCTCGAGCCGGCCCGCGAACGATTGCGACGCATCGGCCTGGAGCGCGGCGTTCACTGCCTGCCCGCGCGCGAGATGCACGGCCTGCGCTTCGGGAATTTCCGCGACGGCCCACACTTTTTCCAGGCCCGCGATCCGGAACAGCGTCATCCCCGGGGCGACCTGCACGCCTTCGCGCACGCCGAGTTCGGCGACCACGCCGGACACGGGCGCGACGAGCGTGAAGCGCGCGAGCGCATGGCCCGCGCGCTCGGACTCGCGCACGAGCTGCGGCGGGATCGACAGCGCGAGCGTGCGCTGCCTGGCCGCCTCGACGAGATCCGGCGACGCCCCCGCGCGTTCGAGCGCGACGAGTTCGCCGATCGGCCCAAGCCAGTCGGGCGCATAGACCGTCGCCAGCGCCTGCCCCTTGCGCACGCGCTCCATCGTCGCACGCACCGCGAGGTGTTCGACGTAACCCGCGACGCGCGTCTGCACCGCGACGTTCAAGCGCTCGTCGAACTGAACCGTGCCCACCGCATCGGTCGAGGATGCGATCCTGGTCTTGCGCACGGTCGCGGTGCGGATGCCCAGATTCTGCTGCACGGCCGCGCTGACCGTCACCCCCGCACCCGCTGCCTCGTCCGCATAGACCGGCACCAGCGCCATGTCCATGAACGGCGACTTGCCGGGCTTGTCGAAGCGCGGGCCGGGGACCATGGGGTCGTGCCAGTACAGCACCTTGCGCTGCGCCGGCGGGGCGGCCGATGCCGGCGCTGCCCCGCGCTGCGACGACGACGCGCTTTCGCGCCCCGCAAAGAACGCGCCTGCCGCGATCGCGATTGCCAACACGGCAGCCGCGGCCATGGGTGCCTTCGAGTTGTTCACTGCAGGTCCTCCGCCCGCACGGGCTTGAATGCGAGTTGCGCCTGCACGCGGGCCAGGTCGCGTTTCAGGCCGAGCAGCTTGCGCTGCACGTCGAGTTCCATGTGCCGCGAATCGAAGGCCATCGCGAGCGTGGACTGGTTCGATGCGAGCGACGCCTGCGTCGCGGCGGTGCGCTGCTTCGCGGGATCGAGCACGTTCGCTTCCACCGACGCGATGCGTTCGGAAAGGCGCGCCGCGTCGCTCGCCAGCATGCGGTATTCGGCCTGCGCGGCGCGCACGGCTTCGGCGAGTTCGGCTTCGGCCTTGTCCGCGAGCGCGAGCTTCGCTGCGGTGTCGCGGTCCTGCCGTGCGCCGGGCGCGACGGGCAGCGGGATGGTCACGCCGACCGACACGAGGTCGGGCAGCCCCGTGCGCTGGCCATAGGCGACTTCCCAAGTCCAGTTCGGCCGCCGGTTCGCCGCGGTGACGGCCGCGTCGCTGCGCGCCATCCCGATCTCGCGCTGCTTCGCGATCACCGCCGGATGGTTCCGGACGAAGGTGTCTTCGTCGGGTGCATCGGGGAACGCCGGTGCGGCGAACTCGTCGTCCGCGGTTCCCGTCCAGCGCGAGAGATTGAGTGCCGCACTGGAAAACTGCTGCCGCGCCTCGGCGGCTTCGTCGCTCGCCATGCCCTGCGCCGCCGCGAGCGCGAGCACGTCGGGCGCATTCGTCGCACCGGCGGCCAGCCGCGCCTTCGCGATGCGCAGGGCTTCGAAGGCGTGGTGCTGGCTTTCGGCCGCGAGGTCGAGCGACACGCTCGCGAAATAGGCGTCGATGTCCGCCAGCGCGGCCTGCAGGCGCGCATCGGCGAGCGCCGATGCGACCCCGGCGTTTTCCCGCGCGACCGCGGCGGAGGCCGCCGTTTCGCGCAGCGCGCGCTTGCCGGCGGGAACCCATTCCTGCGAGAGCGCGACCCGCTTCATCGTCATGCCTTCGCGGGTCGTGCTGAAACGCTCGGGCCCGGTGACGGGCAGGTTCTCGACGCTCACGCCGAGCATCGGGTCGGGCAACTGGCCCGCGGCGCGTGCGGCCTCGCGCGCGCTCGTGGCGCCTGCCCGTGCGCCGCGCGCCGCTTCGGAGCGCTGCACCGCGCGCTGCACGGCTTCGTCGAGCGTGAGCGGCGCCGCGGCAGCGAGCGCCGGCAGGGTCGCGGCGGCCAGCGCCGCCGCGCGCAGTGAGAGGAATCGCATCCGGGCCTCCAGGGACTTCGGGACAAGGGACGTGCCGGGCGCGATCTCGCGCGCCAGCGGCGCCGGTCAGTCGAAGGAGCGGGTCAGACGCGCAACCTGCGCGTGGACAGGAAGACGGGTGCGGGCGGAGGCTGCGCTTCGCGATCCGTGCCGGATGCGATCGCATCGCGCCACGACGCATCGACGCGCGGCGGCACCACGAGCACCTGCACAATCGCCGGCAGGCTCACGGTGGGAACCTTGACGGGATCGAAAGATTGCGGTGCGTCGGCGCAATGCTGGTGGCAAAGCGGCGTGCGCGTGTCTTCCTGGTGTTCCATGCCGCCGCACGGCATGCCGGGCGGCATTTTCATCGGCTCGGCCTGCGCCGGCTTCGCCTGCCCTTCGACGCAGACGAACTGGGCCAGCGCGAACTGCGCGAACAGCAGCGACACGATCACCAGCGTGGTGGTGAAGATGCGGCGCAGGACGGGCGTTCCCATGGTGTTCGCCCGGATTGTGGAGGTTCCGGCAATGGGAAAGTCAAGCCCGCGGCACGCGCGCTTGACTTCGATCAACGGGAAACGCCGGCGCTACGCCCGGTACCCGTCGGGGTTCGCGCTCTGCCAGCGCCACGCGTCGGCGCACATCTGGTCGAGGCCGCGCTTCGCGCGCCAGCCGATCACCTCGTGCGCGAGCGCCGGGTCGGCATAACACTGAGCGACGTCGCCGGCGCGCCGCGGCGCGATGCGGTAGGGCACCTTGCGGCCGCTCGCCTTCTCGAACGCCTTGACGACGTCGAGCACGCT
>DATBPW010000281.1:0-2944 GCA_036561125.1 Ramlibacter sp.
GTTGAGCGCGCCGAGCGCATCGACGCTGCCGACGAAGCGGATGTCCAGGTGCAGGCGCGCGCGCATCGCCTGGTCGCGCAACGCGGCCAGCGCGTCGTCGTGGCTCGCGAAGAGCGTGAGCACATGCGCGCCCGCGTCGAACGCGACGGCGAACGCGCGCTCGAGGTCGGCGTGCAGCGACTCGATCTGCGGCGCGAGGCGGGCCTGCGCCTGCCGCTCGGCCCACAGCAGCTTGTCGCCGAATTCCGACAACCGCGCGCGCTGGCCTTTTTCCCACACGACGAGCGGCTGTCCCAGATCGGCTTCCCAGCGCTTGAGCTCGCCCCATACGTGGCGGTACGACAGGCCCATGCCCTTCGACGCGGCCGAGATGGAACCGTGCTCGCGCACGGCCGCGAGCAGATCCATCAGCGCATTGCGGATCGCCGCGCCGCCTGCGGGCGCGGCGCCGAACGAATACGTGAGCTGGACCTTGCGCACGGCCGGAGTATCGCGCACGCGCTATGCAGCGTGCTTCATATCGCCGCGGCGCGCGCGGATCGTTAGCATGCCGGCCGTGAACGACTTTGCCGGAAGCTTCGCACGGGCGTGGCAGCTGCTCGTGCAACTGGATCCCGGCCTCGTGCAGATCGTCGCGCGCTCGCTGCTCGTCAGCGGCACGGCGTGCGTCATCGCCTGCACGCTGGGCATCGCGCTGGGCGCGTGGCTCGGCGTCGCGCGGTTCCGCGGGCGCGGCGCCGCGCTCACATTCCTCAACACTTCGCTCGCGTTGCCGTCCGTCGTGGTGGGTCTCGTCGTGTACCTGCTGCTGTCGCGCTCGGGCCCGCTCGGGTTCCTCGGCTGGCTGTTTTCGCTGCGCGCAATGGTGATCGCGCAGACCATCCTGGTGCTGCCGCTGGCCGCGGCGCTCACGCGGCAGGTGGTCGAGGACGTCGAACGCGCGAACGGCGAGCAGTTGCAGTCCATCGGCGCGCGGTCCGTGCTGCGCGGGTTCCTGATTGCCTGCGACGAGCGCTATGCCCTGCTCACGGTGGTCATCACGTGCTTCGGGCGTGCGATCGCGGAAGTGGGCGCCGTCATGGTCGTCGGCGGCAACATGCAGGGCTTCACGCGAGTGATGACCACGGCCATCGCACTCGAGACCGAGAAGGGCGACCTGCCGCTCGCGCTCGGGTTGGGCATCGTCCTGCTGACGCTGGTCCTCCTGCTCAATGCGCTCGTCGCGGTCATGAAACGCTGGCGCGAGTCCACCGGCGATACGTTCCAGGCCGCGGCCGCCGCTGTTTCGTCATGACGGGCCTGATCAAGCTGAAATCGGTCGACGTGCGCTTCGGGCCCGTCGAGGCGCTGCTGGGCATCGACCTGCGCATCTCGAGCGGTGAGCGCATCGCGATCATCGGCGGCAACGGCAGCGGCAAGAGCACGCTGCTGCGCGTGTTGCACGGGCTGATGCCGGCGTCCTCCGGTTCGGTGCTGCGCGATTCGCGTGCGCGCGAGGCGATGCTTTTCCAGCGGCCCTACCTGCTGCGCACCAGCGCGCTGACCAACGTGGCGCTGGCGCTGTGGATCCGCGGCATGCGCTGGCGCGACGCGCGTGGGCAGGCTTCAATCGCGCTCGGGCGCGTCGGCCTCGGCGCATCGGCGTTCCGCAACGCGCGGTCGCTTTCCGGCGGCCAGCAGCAGCGGCTCGCGCTCGCGCGCGCATGGAGCCTCAAGCCCGACGTGCTGTTCCTCGACGAGCCCACGTCCAACCTCGACCCGCACGGCAAGCGCGAGGTCGAGTCGCTGATGGCCGAATTCGGCGAGGCGGGCATGACGCTCGTCTTCGCCAGCCACAACCTCGGCCAGGTCAAGCGCCTGGCCACGCGCGTGGTGTACCTCGATCGCGGCAAGCTCCTCGCGGACCTGCCGGTGCAATCCTTCTTCGACCGCGAAGTCCTGCGCCGGACTTCCGCGGATGCCGACCTGTTTGTCAAAGGTGAACTCGCATGAAATCCCGTTGGTTGTCCGTCCTCCTGTCCTTCTGCCTCGCTGCCGCAGCCCACGCACAGACGCTCGTCATGGCGTCGACCACGTCCACCGAGCAGTCGGGGCTGTTCTCGCACCTGCTGCCCGCGTTCAAGAAAGCGACCGGCATCGACGTGGCCGTGGTCGCCGTCGGCACCGGCCAGGCCATCGACATCGCGCGGCGCGGCGATGCCGACGTGCTGTTCGTGCATGACCACGCGGCCGAATTGAAATTCGTCGCCGAGGGCGGCGCCGAAAGGCGCTGGCCCGTGATGTACAACGACTTCGTGATGGTCGGGCCCAAGTCCGACCCGGCGCACGTGCAGGGCAACGATGTCGTCGCGGCGCTGAAGAAGCTCGCCGCGGCGAACGCGCCGTTCATCTCGCGCGGCGATCGCAGCGGGACGAACGCCGCGGAGTTGCGCTACTGGACCGCCGCCGGGCTCACCAACAAGGGCACGGGCTACCGCGAATGCGGCTGCGGCATGGGGCCGGACCTGAACATCGCCAGCTCCAGCAACGCCTACACGATCAGCGACCGGGGCACGTGGCTCAGTTTCAGGAACCGCGGTGACCTCGTGGTCCTGGTCGAAGGCGACAAGCGCCTGTTCAACCAGTACGGCGTGATGGTGGTCAACCCGCACAAGTACCCGCACGTGAAGGCCGCGGCGGCGCAGAAGTTCGTCGACTGGGTCACGTCGCCCGCGGGGCAAGCCGTGATCGCGTCGTACAAGATCGACGGGCAGCAGCTGTTCTTCCCGAATGCGGGCACGGACAACTAGCCGACCAGCGCGACCGACTTCACCTGCGCCCACGCGCGCTGGCCCGGCGCGAGCGCCAGCGAGTCCGCCGCGCGCGCGGTGACGCGCGCCAGCAGCACCGAACCGCCGCAACGCAATCGCACCATCACCTGCGACGGATGCGCGTCGGGCGCGCA
>DATBPW010000282.1:0-3067 GCA_036561125.1 Ramlibacter sp.
CACCATCTCCGGGTGCCACGGGTCGCCGACGTGACCGAACGCGGCCGACAGGTCGGCGGGACCGATGAAGACGCCGTCGACGCCGTCGACCGCGGCGATCTCGTCGAGGTTGTCGATGCCCATGCGCGTCTCGGCCTGCACGAGGATGCAGACCTGGTCGTTCGCTTCCTTCGCGTAGTTCGCGTTGCGGCCCCAGCCCGACGCACGCGTCGCGGCCATGCCGCGAATGCCGCTCGGCGGGTACTTCGCGCAGCGCACGATCTCGCGCGCCTGCTCCGCGGTCTCGACCATGGGGATCAACAGGCTCTGGATGCCGACGTCGAGGTATTGCTTGATCAGCGCCTGCCCGTGCATGCCGTGGCCCATAGGCACGCGCGCGACCGCGTGCACGCCGGGATAACCGGCGATCACCTGCGCCTGCTGCAGCAGGTTGAGGGGGTCGTTGGGCGTGTGCTCGCCATCGAGCAGGAGCCAGTCGAAGCCGGCGGCCGCGCAGATCTCGGTAGTGAGCGGCCCCAGCAGGCTGACCCACAGGCCGTACTGCGTCCTGTTGTCCTTCAGCGCCTGCTTGAACGGATTGACCGGTGTCTTCATGCTTGCCCTGCCTTTCAAACGAAACGAAAGCCGAACCGCCCGAGCGGGCCGTAGTCGGCGTCGAACACGTCGCCCTTCTTCGCGCCGACGGGCCGCGTGAACGAACCGGCCAGCACGATCTCGCCGGCTTCGAGGCGTTCGCCCCACGGCGCGAGCTTCATCGCGAGCCACGCCACGCCGACAGCGGGATGGCCTTGCACGCCGGCCGCAAGCCCGGTCTCCTCGACCGCGCCGTTGACGCGCAGGATCGCGCCGCACCACGGCAGGTCGACCTCGCGTGGGCCGACTTTCCGGCCCGCGATGATGATGCCCGCGTTCGCGGCGTTGTCGCTGATCGTATCCTGCACGCGCCGCGGCGCCTTCGTGTGCCGGTCGAACTGCTCGATGCGCGCATCGATGATCTCGATGGCGGGCGTGACGTACTCGGTGGCATCGAGCACGGCGTCGATGTCCACGCGGGAGCCCGCTAGCTTCTTCTTGAGCACGAATGCGAGTTCCACCTCCACGCGCGGCGCGATGAAGCGCGCCGCGGGGATGTCGCCCGCATCGAACAGCATGTCGTCGAGCAGCGTGCCGTAGTCGGGCTCGTCGATCTGGCTGGACTGCTGCATCGCGCGCGACGTGAGGCCGATCTTGTGGCCGATCGGCCGGCGGCCTTCGGCGACTTTCATCGCAACCCATGCGCGCGACACCGCGTAGCCGTCCTCGATCGTCATGCCGGGAAAGCGCTTGGAGAAATGCTCGACCTGCGCGCGCGACTTCTCGCTGGCGTGCAGTTCGCGCGCGAGGGCCTGGACCTGTTCGGGAGTGAAGCTCATGGGTTGAAGAGCGGATGCAAGGTGCTGTGCTTGGCGTCGTAGACCTGGCCGGGGCTTTCGTCGATCTGCAAGGTGATGCCGACCAATTCCTTTTCGAAGACCGGTGCGAAGTGCTGCTTGACCACCTCGAGCAGCGTGTCGCCGGCATTCTTCTTCACCGCATCGCTGCGGCCCGTGCCCATGCGCACGTTGATGTACACGAATGCGTAGTCGCCCTTGCCGTCGGCGACCGCGTAATGCGCCGCGGGGTAGGCCAGCACGCGCGTGCCCCCGGTCGGGAACACCTGCTTGCCGCCTTCGTCGAGCACGGTGAGCATCGCGTCCGCAAGCGACCGGCACAGCACGCCCATGTCGGTCATGGCGTCGACGTTGGGCGTGTACAGGATGACGCAGTGGGGCATGGGGCTACAACCTCGTGGCGACGGACGTGTAGCCTTCGGCGGACGACGCCACCGCTTGCGGGATCGCCTTGCCGTCCTGCCGCGTGACCGGGAAGACGGCGTTGATCTGCCCCGTGCCCGACGCGCCGAAATACGGCGTGACCACTTCGGCCTTGCCGTCGTATTCCGTCCAGCCGAGCGCGCCCAGCAGCATCGCGGTGTCGTGCATGAAACCTTCGCCGTGGCCCTTGGCCGCGTACTCGGGCAGCATCGAACAGAACGCCTGCCATTCGCCCGCCTGCCACATGCGCACGACCTCGCGATCGAGTTGCTCGAGGAACGGGCTCCAGATCCTGAACGCGAATTCCGGCGCCAGGCCGTTCTGCGCGAAGCGGTGCGAGAGCGAGCCGCTGGCGAAAATGGCGACGGTGCCGTCGTAGTGGTCTTCGATCGCGCGCCGCACGGCCCAGCCGAAACGCGCGGAGTCGTTCAGGTAATGCGCCATGCACATCGCCGCGACCGACACCACCTTGAAGTGCCGGTCGGTGTTCATGTAGCGCATGGGCACGAGCGTGCCGTATTCGGGCTGCAACGTCGTCGCGTCGTGCGCCAGCGTTTCCACGCCGGCCTCGTTCGCGGCTTGCGCGATCAGCTTGCCGAGCGCCGGGTTGCCGGGGAACTCGAAGTCCATGTTCGAGATGAAGTGCGGCAGCTCGTTGCTCGTGTACAGGCCCTTGAAATGCGGCCCGCAGTTGATGTGGTAGTTCGCATTCACGAGCCAGTGCGTGTCGAACACCACGATGGTGTCCACGCCGAGCTCGCGGCAGCGCCGCCCGATCTCGACGTGCCCGTCGATCGCATCCTGCCGCGTGCCGTGGCGCGCGCCCGGCAACTCCGACAGGTACATCGACGGGACGTGCGTGATCTTCGCGGCGAGCGCCAGCTTGCCCATCATTCGCTCCCGAGCCGCACCGCGTCCTGCGCGGCCGTGTTGACATGAAGCGCGAACACGTCGGGCCGCGCGTAGTGCCCGACGGGATCGAAATCCATCTGCGCCTGCGGAATCACCGACATGTCCAGCTCCGCCGTGAGCAGCGTGTCCTCGCCGTACACCGGCGCGGCGAGCACCTTGCCGAGCGGGTCGTAGATCGCGCTTCCGCCGCGCATCAGCAGCGTGTCGGGCGCGTCGGGCAACCGGTTCTGCATCTTGTCGGCGGGGAATTGCGAGCGCCTCAGGTGCTGGCACGCCGACAGCACGAAGCAGCGGCCTTCCAT
>DATBPW010000283.1:0-6994 GCA_036561125.1 Ramlibacter sp.
GAAGCGCACGGCGCGGATGATGCGCACCGGGTCTTCGCGGTAACGCGCGAGCGGGTCGCCGATCATGCGGATCACGCGCTTTTTCGCGTCCTTGATGCCGCCGTGGTAGTCGACCACCGTGCGCGTCTCGGGGTCGTAGTACATCGCGTTGATCGTGAAGTCGCGCCGCGTCGCGTCTTCTTCCTGCGGGCCCCAGACGTTGTCGCGCAGCACGCGGCCGGTGGAATCCACCGCGTGCTTCATGCCGGCGAGCTCCGCGCGGCTGGTCTTCTCGTTGCCCGCGACCTGCTCCGCGGCGGCCGAATCCATGTAGGCACGGAAGGTGGAGACCTCGATCACCTCATGCTCGCGCCCGCGGCCGAACACCACGTGCACGATGCGAAAGCGCCGGCCGATGATGAACGCGCGCCGGAACAAACCCTTGACCTGCTCCGGCGTGGCGTTGGTCGCGACGTCGAAGTCCTTGGGCCGCAGGCCGAGCAGCAAGTCGCGCACGGCGCCGCCGACGATGTACGCCTCGAAGCCCGCTTCCTTGAGCGTATGCACCACGTTGGCGGCGCGCTCGTCGACCAGCGCCGGGTCGATGCCGTGCTCCTCGGGCCCGATCTCGCGGCGCTTGCCGAAACTCGGGCGCGCGGGCTTGTTGTTGCCGAGCAGCTTGTCGATGAATCTTTTGATCATTTGTGCGTGAACAGGTCGAGTATGCGCCAGCCGCGCTCGTGGGCGATGGCGCGCAGGCGCTCATCCGGGTTCGTCGCGACGGGATGGTCCACGCGCTCGAGCAGCGGCAGGTCGTTCATGGAATCGGAATAGAACGTGATCTCGGCCGTGTCCCATGCCAGCCCGCGCTCCCTGAGCCATTCGTTGACGCGGTGCACCTTGCCCTCGCGCAGCGACGGCACGCCGTCGATGTCGCCGGTGATCCAGCCCGCCTCGTCGCGCACGAGGCGAACGGCGATCAACTCATCCACCCCGAGCGCCTTCGCGATCGGCGCGGTGATGAACTCGTTGGTAGCGGTGACGATGGCGACCAGGTCGCCCGCCGCGTGATGCCCGGCGATGAGGTCCAGGGCCTGCGCATGGATGGACGGCTCGATCACCTCGCGCATGAACCGCTCGTGCGCGTCCGCCGCGGCCCGCGGCCCGCGCACGCGGGCGGCTTCGGTCGCGAAGCGCACGTACTCGTGTACGTCGAGCGTTCCCGCCTTGTAGTCCTCGTAGAACCGGTCGTTGCGGCGCTTGAACTCCACCGGGTCGGTCCAGCCGATGCGCTGCGTGAAGTCGCCCCAGCTGAAGTCCGAATCGAGCGGCAGCAGCGTGTGGTCCAGGTCGAACAGCGCGATGCGCCTCTTGGCCGCGGGTGCGCTCACTCGTCCTCCAGCATCGACTTGATCAGCGGGATCGTGATCGCGCGCTTGGCCTGCAGCGCATACGCGTCCAGGTGCTGCAGCAGCTGCATCAGGTTCGCGAGGTCGCGCGAAAAACGCGTCAGCATGAAGTCCATCACCTCGTCGGACAGGAAGACGCCGCGCGAGTCGGCGGCCTGCCGCAGCACCGCGCGGCGCTCCGGTTCGCTCAGCACGTGCAGCTCGAACACATGGCCCCACCCCAAGCGCGTGCGCAGGTCTTCACGCAGCTTGAGGTCCGCCGGCGGCAACGCGCCGGCCGCCAGCACGCCGCGCTGCAAGGTCTGCGCATTGACGAACCACGTGAAGGCCGCGTGCTGCTGCACGGCCGTGTACAGGTGCACGTCGTCCAGCAGCACCACGGCCCAACGCTCGTCGAACGGTGGCGGCTCGAGCATCGATGCGTCGAGCCAGCCGCACGCGGCGCCGTGTTCGCGCAGCGCTTCCCCGGTCGCCTTGAGCAGGTGCGTCTTGCCGCTGCCGCTCGCGCCCCACAGATACGTCGGCACCGGCGAGCGCGTCGGGCTGCCGGCCCACAGTTCGAGGTGCTTCAGCGCGGCTTCGTTCGGGCCCGCGAAGAAGTTCGAAAGCGACGGCGCCCCCGCCAAGCCGATGTCGAGCGCGATCTGCTTCATCCCTGGTACAGCCTGCTGCCCATGTAGCTCGCGCGCAGGCGCCGGATCGCGACCAGCAGCACCGCGCTGGCCGGCAACGCGACGAGCACGCCGACGAAACCGAACAGCTGCCCGAACGCGAGCAGCGCGAAGATCACCGCGAGCGGATGCAAGCCGATGCGCTCGCCCACCAGCCGCGGCGTGAGGAAGAAGCCTTCGACCACCTGCCCGCTGCCGTACACGACGGCCACCATCACCAGCGCCTTCAGCGACGCGAACTGCAGCAGCCCGGCAAGCAGCGCGAGGATCAGGCCGATGCCGAAGCCGACGTACGGCACGAACATCGCCAGCCCCGTGAACATGCCGATCGGCAGCGCGAGATCCAGCCCGAAGAGCGCGAGGCCCGTCGAGTAGTAGATCGCCATCGTCAGCATCACCAGCAGTTGCCCGCGCAGGTACTGGCCGAGCACGAGGTCGGCTTCCTGCGTGAACGAATCCACCGACGGGCGCAGGCGCGGCGGCACGAGCTCGAGGATGCGGCGCGTGAACTTCTTCCAGTCCAGCAGCAGGTAGAACAGCGCCACCGGGATCAGCAGCACGTTGGCGAACACGACGAGCGCGACACTGCCGCCCATGCGCAGCGACGAGAACAGCGAGCCCATCGCATCGCTGTAGTTCGTGCTCAGGTAAGACAGCGCATGCTGCTTCAGGCTGGCGAGGTCGAGCGCGACGAAGATGCCCATCTCCTGCAGCCAGGGCCGCACGATCGTGTCGAGCTTGTCGGCCAGCCCCGGCAGCTGCTCCTTGACCTGCGGCAGTTCCTTGGACAGGACGGGCGCAATCAGCAGCACGAGCAGCGCGATCACCAGGATCAACAGCAGTTCGACGATGACCACCGCCAGGATGCGCGGAAAGCGGCTGCCTGCCATCTCGCAGATGCGATCCACGAGCGGCGTCAGGACATAGGCGAAGACGGCCGCGAACAGGAACGGCGTGAGGACGGGGCCGAGCGCGCGCAGCGCGAAGACGGCCAGCAGCGCGATGACCAGCAGGCCGGCGGCGCGTTTCTGGCTCGGGGTCAACTCCATCTTTCGTTCTGGCGCGGCATCAGCGCAGCTGCAGGTCGTCGTCGCCGAAGCGAACGCCGAGCGGCTCGATCACGAGCTGCTTGGGCCCGGCCTCGACGCGCCCGGCGACGATCGCGGCGATGCCGCAGGCGCGCGCGGCATCGACAGCCTTGTTTGCATCGGCCGCTGCGACGAACAGCGCGAAGCCCGCGCCCATGTTCAATGTGCTGTACGCCTCGCGGTCGTCGTGCTGGGCGTGTTGCCGGATGAAATCGAGCACGGCCGGCACGCGCGGGACCGTGTGCACGCGATACGTGAGCTGCGCCGGGTGGCGCAGCAGCTTGCGCCAGCCGTGGCCCGTGATGTTCGCGCAGTAATGCGGCGTGACGCCGGCCTTGTGCAGCGCTTCGGTGACGGGCGAGTACAGCACAGTCGGTGTGAGCAATGCTTCGCCGTACGTGGCGCCATCGCCCAGCTGCGTGAGATAGCCTTGCGGCAGCCGCTCGACCAGCTTGCGTGCGAGGCTCAGGCCGTTCGCATGGATGCCGCTCGACGCGAGCAGCACGATCGCGTCGCCCGCGGCGAGCTTGTCGCCGACCGACAGCCGCTCTTTCGGGCTGATGATGCCGGTGCACGAGGCGGCAAGGTCGATGCGCCCGCCTTCGACGATGCCGGCCAGTGCGGGCGTCTCGCCGCCGCCCCAGGCGACGCCGCACACGTCGCACGCCTTCTTCCAGCCTTCGACCAGCGCCTGCGCGCGCTGCGCATCGCCGAACCAGTCGGAGCCGCCGGCCGCCCAGTAGGCCTGCACCACGAGCGGCGTGGCGCCCACGGTGATGAGGTCGTTCACCGCCATCGCGATCGTGTCCTGCGCGATACTTGCGTAGAAGCTGCGGCCGGTGAGCTGCGCCATCTCGTCGGCGACGAGCGCCTTGGACCCGAGGCACTCGACGATCGACGCGAGGTAGAACGGGCCGACGTCGACCACATAAGCGGATTCGCCGCGCGACGCCTTCACCTCGGTGAAGCCGTGGGCGGAAAGGTGGGAAGCGGTCGCGGCGGCGGCGCGTTGCGCAGCCACTTTCAGCGGGTCGATCAGGTCGTAGTCGACCCCCGCCTGTTCGTAGCTGAGGGTGCCGCCGCCCGCTGCATTGGGATTCATGACGAAATTATCGCCGCACACCGCCTCCCGGCCCCGCGTCCCCGCCGCGGTGTGGACGCTCGGCATCGTGAGCCTGCTGATGGACACGTCGTCCGAGCTGATCCACAGCCTGTTGCCCGTGTTCATGGTGACCGTGCTCGGCACGAGCGTGCTCGCGGTGGGCCTGATCGAGGGCGCGGCCGAGGCTACGGCCCTGATCGTCAAGGTCTTCTCGGGCGTGATCTCCGACTGGTTCGGCCGGCGCAAGCCGCTCGCGGTGCTCGGATACGGGCTGGCCGCGGCGTCCAAGCCGCTCTTCGCGATCGCGACCAGCACCGGCCACGTCCTCACGGCGCGACTCGCCGATCGCCTCGGCAAGGGCATCCGCGGCGCGCCACGCGACGCTCTCATTGCCGACATCACCCCGCGCGAATCCCAAGGGGCCGCCTTCGGCCTGCGCCAGGCGCTCGACACCGTGGGCGCATTCCTGGGGCCGCTGCTGGCGATGGCTTTCATGCTGCTGTGGGCCGACAACTTCCGCGCGGTGTTCTGGGTCGCGGTGATCCCGGCCCTGCTCTCGGTGAGCCTGCTGGCGTTCGGCATCCGCGAGCCGGAAGTGCCGCGCAAGCCGCACGCGGGCAACCCGATCCGCCGCGAGAACCTACAGCGCATGGGCGCCGCGTTCTGGTGGGTCGTCGGCGTGGGGGGCGTCTTCACGCTCGCGCGCTTTTCCGAGGCATTCCTCATCCTGCGCGCGCAGCAAGGCGGGCTGGCGGTGGCGCTGGTTCCGCTCGTGCTGATCACGATGAACGTCGTGTATGCGGCCGGCGCGTATCCCTTCGGCAAGCTCGCCGACCGCACGAACCGGCTTGCGCTGCTCGCGTGGGGCCTCGCCGTGCTGATCGCCTCGGACATCCTGCTCGCCATCGCGGGCAGCGGGCCGCTGCTGTGGACCGGCATCGCGCTGTGGGGACTGCACATGGCGATGACACAGGGCCTGCTGTCGGCGATGGTCGCCGCATGCGCGCCCGCGGACCTGCGCGGCACGGCCTTCGGTGTCTTCAACCTCGCCAGCGGCATCGCGATGCTCGCGGCCAGCGCCATCGCCGGGTTCCTGTGGGATTTCCACGGGCCGGCGTTCACCTTCGGCTGCGGCGCGATCCTGACCGCGGTCGCGCTGGCCGTGCTGCTGGTGCGCCGCCCCGCCATGTCCTAAACTGGCCGCATGAAATCCTGCCTCCTCCTGATCGACATCCAGGAATCCTTCCGCACGCGCCCGTACTTCACCGAGCGCGACCTGCCCGCGTACCTGAAGGCGCAGAACGAACTGATCGAAGGCGCGCAGCGGCACGGCGTGCCGATCGTGCGCGTGTTCCACGTCGACGGGCCGAAGGTGGCGTCGAACTCGTTCGCGCTGGAGTCCGGCCACGTGCGGCCGCTCGAAGGGCTGCGCAGCGTCGAGCCCGCCGCGACTTTCCACAAGACGCGGCACAGCGCACTGGTGGGCACGGGGCTGGACGTGTGGCTCACGCAGAACGGCGTCGGCCGCATCGTCGTGAGCGGCATCCGCACCGAACAGTGCTGCGAGACGACGGCGCGCCACGCGTCGGACCTCGGCTTCGCGGTCGACTACGTGCCCGATGCGACGCTCACGTTCGACATGCAGAACGCCGATGGCTCGACGCTGTCGGCGGCCGACATCCGCCAGCGCACGGCCACGGTGCTGAAAGATCGCTTCGCGACCATTTGCGGCGTCGCGCAGGCGGTCGAGCGCATGGCGCGCGCGGAGTGATCCGCCCACCCCGCCCGCTACAAAACCGCTAGCGCACGGGCCCCATCCCGGCTCGATCGCTGGACGGCTGCCCAAAATCCGGGCAGACTGTGCCTCCCGTCGGGAGCCAGGAGTCCACCACCATGCCCGTGATCGCGGTCGTCAACCGCAAGGGCGGCAGCGGCAAGAGCACGTTCGCAGCGCATGTCGCGGCGTGGTGCGCGCACCAGGGCCATGCCGTCATGCTGGGCGACGTCGACCGGCAGCAATCGAGCCGCAGCTGGCTGCGCCGGCGTCCCGCGCACCTGCCCGTCATCGCGCCGTGGGCCTTGGACCACAACACGCTGCGGGTGCCCACCGGCATCAGCCACGTCGTCCTCGACACGCCCGGCGGCCTGCACGGATTCGAGCTCGCGCGCGTGGTGATGTTCGCGGATGCGATCGTGATCCCGGTGTGCTCGTCGATGTTCGACCGCGAATCGGCCGCGCAATGCCACGCGGAACTCGCGGCGCTGCCTCGCGTTGCCAGCGGGCGATGCCGCGTCGGCGTGGTCGCGATGCGCATCGATGGGCGCACGAACCATGCGGCGGTGATGCGCGAGTGGGCCGACGCGATCGGCGTGCCGTTCATCGCCGCGCTGCGCGAGACGCAGGTGTACTGGCGCGCGCTCGAAAAAGGCCTGACGATCTTCGACCTGCCGGCGCAGCACGCCGCATCCGACGTCGCGCAATGGCAGTCGATCCTGCATTGGCTCGAGCCCGTGATCGCGCCGGCGCAAACCACGAACGACGGCGCGCTGCATGCACGCGAGCCGGCGGCCCCCGGACAAGGATCGCGGCTGGCAACCACACTGGCACGCGTCGCGGACCAGAGCCGCGCCGCCGCGCCCACGCTCGCGCGCGTCAGCTCCTCTCGCGCCTGAGGTTCGCGACGCGGTCGGCGATGTAGTCGATGTCGAGCGCGTCCTGCGCGTGCACCAGGTAGGTCTCGAGGT
>DATBPW010000284.1:0-2097 GCA_036561125.1 Ramlibacter sp.
CTGATCGGCGGCGTGAACTTCAAGACGGCCGACCGGCAGGTGGCGCACGCGCTGCTGGACATGAGCACCACGGCGCAGATCAAGGACAGCATGAAGCTCGGCGGCGCGCTGCTCGGCGAGATGGGCGCCCTCGGCAAGCTGCACAAGGGCATGGTCGAGCAGGCCGGCTTCGCCGTGCTGAAGGCGCCCGACATCCCGAGCGTGCTGATCGAAACGGCCTTCATCAGCAACCCCGACGAAGAGCAGCGCCTGCGCAGCGACGCCTACCAGGACGAACTGGCCGACGCGATCATGCGCGGCATCCACCGGTATTTCGCGGCGAACCCGCCGCTTGCGAGAAGCCGGACGGTCTAGACCGCTTCGGTGCGCCTTTCCAGCCAGGCAAGCGCGTCGCCCGTGACGAGCGGCATGAGCCGCGCGCGCACGGTCGCGTGATACTCGTTCAGCCACGCGATCTCGTCGGGCCGCATCAGCGACTTGTCGATGCAGCGCGTGTCGATCGGGCACAGCGTCAGCGTCTCGAACCCGAGCATCTCGCCGAACGCGCCTTGCTCCGGCGTGTCGACGGGGACGTTGAGCACGAGGTTCTCGATGCGCACGCCCCACTTGCTCGGCCGGTAGAGGCCCGGCTCGTTCGACGTGATCATGCCCGGCTCCATCGCCATGTGCGGCTCGACCACCGTGCGCGAAATCGTCTGCGGGCCTTCGTGCACGTTCATGAAATAGCCCACGCCGTGGCCCGTGCCGTGGCCGAAGTCGCAACCGCCCTGCCAGATCGGCAAGCGCGCGATGGTATCGAGCATCGGGCCCGGCGTGCCGCGCGGGAACACCGCCATCGACAGGTTGATCATTCCGCGCAGCACGAGCGTGAAGTCGCGCCGGTGCGCGGCGGTGATCTTGCCGATCGGCCAGACGCGCGTGATGTCGGTGGTGCCGCCGAGGTACTGCGCGCCGGAGTCGATCAGCAGCAGGCCGTCGCCTTCGATCCACGAGAACGCGTCCGGCATCGCGCGGTAATGCGGTAATGCGCCGTTGGCGTTGAAGCCGGCGATCGTGCTGAACGAACGGCCGACGAAGCCCTTGCGCTTGGCGCGCGCCTCGGTGATCCATTCGTCGACGGTGAGCTCGGACACGCGCTCGCCGCGCGCGAGCGCCGCTTCGAAGCGCGCGTAGAACTCGCACATCGCCGCGCCGTCCTCGGCCATCGCACGGCGCACGAACTCGGCCTCCTGCGCGTTCTTGCGGCTCTTGGCGAACGTGGTGGGGTTGACGGCTTCGACCACGCGCACGGTGGCCGGCACGACTTCGCGCAGGCCGAGTGTGATGCGGCGCGGGTCGACCAGCAGCACTGCATCTTTCGGCAGCGCCGCGAGCGCGCGCGGCGCCTGCGCATACGGCGCGAGCTTCACGCCGTCGGCTTCCAGGCGCGACTTCAGCGCATCGTCGACCTTGCCGTCGGCGATGAACATCGTCGCGGCGTTCGCATCGAGCAGCAGGTGCGCGACGAAGATCGGGTTGTACGTGACGTCGGCGCCGCGCAGGTTCAGCAGCCATGCCACGTCGTCGAGCGACGAGATGAAGTGATGCGTCGCGCCGGCCGCCTTCATCGCCTCGCGGATCTGTTCGAGCTTGGCCTGGCGCGTGATGGTCGCTTCCGGCGCGACATGCTCGTACACCTTCGCCTCGGGCAGCCCCGGCCGGTCCGGCCACGCGGCGTCGAGCAGGTCGGCATCGCTCTTGACGTTGACGCCCGCAGCGGCCATCGCCGTGCGAACCTGCTGTGCGGAGGCCAGGCTGAGCACCTGCCCGTCGAAGGCGAGCGTCTCGCCCTTCTTCAGCTCGGCAACGATCCAGTCGAGCGCGGGCTTGATCGCCGCCTGCGCCACCTTGACCAGCTGCACGCCCGTGCCCGCCAGTTCCTTTTCGGCCTGCGACCAGTAACGGCTGTCGGCGAATAGCGCGGCGTCGTCGAGCGTGACGACCAGCGTGCCCATCGAGCCGGTGAAGCCGCTGAACCACACGCGGCCCTGCCAGCGCTCGGGCAGGTATTCGGACACGTGCGGGTCGGACGACGGCACCAGCACGGCGTGCACCTGC
>DATBPW010000285.1:0-34010 GCA_036561125.1 Ramlibacter sp.
AGTAGACCTTGCCGGACGAGATGACGACGCGGCGGATGTTGTCGTCGGCCACGAGCTTGATCGAACGCTCCCTGCCTTCCCCCGCGAGCGCCGCGGCGCCGGGAGCAGGCATCTGCGCGTCGTCCCACAGCAGCCGGTGGAACGTGGTCTCCGGTCCCATCTCGTCGAGCCGCGACACGGCACGCTTGTGGCGCAGCAGCGATTTTGGCGTCATCAGGACCAGCGGTTTGCGGAAGTCGCGCTTGAGCTGCCGGCGCAGGATGTGGAAATAGTTCGCCGGCGTCGTGCAGTTGGCGACCTGCATGTTGTCCTCGGCGCACATCTGCAGAAAGCGCTCGAGCCGCGCCGAGGAGTGCTCGGGGCCCTGCCCTTCGTAGCCGTGCGGCAGCAGGCACACCAGGCCCGACATGCGCAGCCATTTGCGTTCGCCGGAGGAGATGAACTGGTCGAACACGACCTGCGCGCCGTTGGCGAAATCGCCGAACTGCGCCTCCCAGATCACGAGCGTTTGCGGGTCGTTCGACGCGTAGCCGTATTCGAAGCCGAGCACGGCTTCTTCCGACAGGATCGAGTCGATCACCGTGAACGGCGCCTGGCCTTCCGCGACGTTCTGCAGCGGGATGTACGTGCCCTCGTCGAACTTCTCGCGGTTCTGGTCGTGCAGCACCGAGTGGCGGTGCGTGAACGTGCCGCGGCCCACGTCCTCGCCCGACAGGCGCACGGGGTAGCCGCTCGCCACCAGCGATGCGAACGCCATGTGCTCGCCCATGCCCCAGTCGACGTTGACCTCGCCGCGGCCCATCGCCGCGCGGTCCTCGAGCACCTTGCGCACCAGCGGATGGACGGTGAAGTTCTCGGGCACGTGCGTGATGCGTTCCGCGAGCCGCTTCCATTCCGCCATCGGGATCGCGGTGTCGGACTGGTCGGTCCACTTCTTGTTGAGGAACGGCGACCAGTCCACGGCGTACTTGCTCTTGAAGTTGGTGAGCACCGGGTCGACCGTGTGCTTGCCCGCGTCCATCGCGGCGCGATACGCCTTGACCATCTCGTCGGGCTCGCCCGCCGGCAGGATGCCTTGCGTCACGAGGCGATCGCCGTACAGCCTGCGCGTGCCGGCGTGCTGCGCGATCTTCTTGTACATCAGAGGCTGCGTGAGCGACGGTGTGTCCTGCTCGTTGTGGCCGAGCTTGCGGAAGCACACGATGTCGACGACGACATCCTTGTCGAACGCCATGCGGTACTCGAGCGCGAGCTGCGTCGCGAGCACCACCGCCTCCGGGTCGTCGCCGTTCACGTGCAGCACGGGCGCCTCGATCATCTTCACGATGTCGGTGCAGTACAGCGTCGAGCGGCTGTCGCGCGGGTCGGACGTGGTGAAGCCGATCTGGTTGTTGATGACGATATGCACCGTGCCGCCGGTGAAGTAGCCGCGCGTTTCGGCCAGCGCCAGCGTCTCCATCACGACACCCTGGCCCGCGAACGCGGCGTCGCCGTGCACGAGCACCGGCAGCACCTGCTTGCCCCGCGGGTCGGCGCGTCGGTCCATCCGCGCCCTGACCGAGCCTTCGACCACCGGGTTGACGATCTCGAGGTGCGACGGGTTGAACGCAAGCGACAGGTGCACCGGGCCGCCGGGCGTGGTCACGTCCGAGCTGAAGCCCTGGTGGTACTTGACGTCGCCGGCGGGCAGGTCTTCCTTCGCGGTGTGCTCGAACTCGGCGAACAGGTCCGCGGGCATCTTGCCCAGCGTGTTCACGAGCACGTTCAGGCGGCCGCGGTGCGCCATGCCGATCACGATCTCCTGCACGCCCTTTTCGCCGGCGCGCTGGATCACTTCGTCGATCGACGCGATGAAGGTCTCGCCGCCTTCGAGCGAGAAGCGCTTCTGGCCGACGTACTTGGTGTGCAGGAAGCGCTCGAGGCCCTCGGCGGCGGTGACGCGGTCGAGGATGTGGCGCTTCTTCTCGGCGGAGAAGTTCGGCGTGCTGCGGATCGATTCGAGCTTCTGCTGCCACCAGCGCTTGCGCGCCTGGTCGCTGATGTACATGTACTCGGCGCCGATCGTGCCGCAATACGTCTGGCGCAGCGCGTTGATCAATTCGCGCAGCGACATGCTCTCCTTGCCGAAGAACGTGTTGCTGGTGTTGAAGACCGTTTCCTGGTCGGCGTCGGAAAAGCCGTAGAAGGAGGCTTCGAGTTCGGGGATGCGCTCGCGCTCGACGCGCTTGAGCGGATCGAGGTCGGCCCAGCGCGCGCCCACGTTGCGATAAGCCGCGATCAGCTGCTGGACGGCCGTGCGCTTGCGTGCCGTCTCGAGATCCGCGCCGGCGGCGACGACGACTTGAGTGCCGCCTTGCTTCGCGCGTTCGGCGAATGCGTTGACAACGGGCAGGTGGGGGACGTCCTTCGCGTTCGTGCCGTCGGCGGCGGGCACGTGCTGGAGTGCGTCGAAATAATCGCGCCACGTATCGGGGACGCTGCCGGGATTGGCCAGGTAGTTCTCGTACATCTCCTCGACGTACGGCGCGTTGCCGCCGAAGAGATACGAATTGCCCTGGTAGGCCGTGTAGACGGAGCTCGTCTCACTCATGCTTTCGCTACTTTCCGCTCCCCTTCAGGGAACTCGAGCTGGTTGGACAACCTTCCGCGTCACGGCTGGACCGGTTTGCGGATGCGACTGTGGGGGAAGGACCTTGAGTTGCGGAGGCGATTCTGCCACGTTCCGTGGTGCATCGCTCCCGCTGCGCGGCTACCCCTTGACGAGTTGTTTGATTTGCTCGAGCGCGGTGGGGTCTTCGATCGTCGTGAGGTCGCCCGGCTCGCGGCCTTCGGCGACAGCCTGGATTGCGCGGCGCAGCAGCTTGCCGCTGCGCGTCTTCGGCAACAGGTTGACGAAGAACACACGCGACGGGCGGGCAACGGCGCCGAGCTGCTCGTCCACGACCCTCATCACCTCGCCCTCGAGCTTGAGCCGCGCCGCCGGGTCGGCCAGCGCGGCCGCATCCCTGGCCACGGCAAACGCCATCGCGACCTGGCCCTTGAGCGAATCGGCCACGCCGACCACCGCGACTTCGGCGATGTTCGGATGGCTCGAGATGCTCTCCTCGATCTCGCGCGTGCCGAGCCGGTGGCCGGCGACGTTGATCACGTCGTCGGTGCGGCCGAGGATGTAGTAGTAGCCGTCCTCGTCGCGGATGCCCCAGTCGAAGGTGCTGTAGACGAGCTTGCCGGGCACCGTCTTCCAGTACGTCTGCACGAAGCGCTCGTCATCGCCCCACACGGTCTGCATGAAGCCGGGCGGCGTCGGGCCTTCGATCACCACCACGCCCTTCTCTTCCGCGCCCGTGAGCTCTTCACCGGTCTGCTCGTGCACGAGCTTCACGTCGTAGCCGTACATCGGCACGCCCGGGCTGCCGAACTTGCTCGGCTTGCGCTCGACGCCGTTGGCGACCGTGAGGATCGGCCAGCCGCTTTCGGTCTGCCAGTAGTTGTCGATGACCGGGCGGCCCAGCCCGTCGCTGATCCAGCGCGCGGTCGGTTCGTCGAGCGGTTCGCCCGCGAGGAACAGCGCCTTCAGCGACGACAGGTCGTACTTCTTCAACCACGCGGGATCCTGCTTCTTGAGCACGCGGATCGCCGTCGGCGCGCTGAACATGCCCGTCACCCTGTACTTCTCGACGAGGTGCCACCAGATCCCCGCGTCGGGGCGAATCGGCAGCCCTTCGTACATGATCGTCGCCATCCCGGCAATCAGCGGCCCGTAGATGATGTAGCTGTGGCCCACCACCCAGCCGATGTCGCTGGTGGAGAAATACGTCTCGCCGGGCTCGCCCAGGAAGATGTGCTTCATGCTCGCGGCGAGCGCGACCGCATAGCCGCCCACGTCGCGCTGCACGCCCTTGGGCTTGCCCGTCGTGCCGCTCGTGAAGAGGATGTAGCTCACGGCCGTCGCGTCGACCCATTCGCAATCGACCTTCACGCCTTCGCTGCGCCGCATCGCGTCGGCCCAGTCGTGGTCGCGGCCGGGCGTGCGGTCCATCGTCGCGAGGCCGCGGTCGACCAGCAGCACCGCATCGGGCTTGTGCTTCGACAGGCGGATCGCTTCGTCGAGCAGCGGCTTGTACGCAAGCACCTTGCCCGCCCGCGAGCCCGCGTCGGCGCTGACGATCACCTTCGGCGCAGCGTCCTCGATGCGCGACGCGAGCGACACCGACGCGAATCCGCCGAACACCACCGAGTGGATCGCGCCGATGCGCGCGCACGCGAGGATCGCGAATGCCGCTTCCGCGATCATCGGCATGTAGATCAGGACGCGATCGCCCTTGCGCACGCCGAGCGATTGCAGCACCGCCGCGGCTCGCTGCACCTGGTCGTGCAGTTCGCGGAACGTGTACGTGCGCTCCGTGTCGGTCTCGGTGGAAACGTAGATCAGCGCCGGCTGGTCCGCGCGGTCCTTCAGGTGCCGGTCGACGGCGTTGTGGCACAGGTTCGTCGTGCCGCCTTCGAACCAGCGCGTGAACGGCGGGCGGCTGTAGTCGCAGACTTTGCGCGGCGGCGTGCGCCAGTCGATCAGCTTCGCCTGCTCGGCCCAGAAACCGTCGGGGTCCTCGATCGAGCGGCGGTGGAAATCCTCGTAGCGCATCACAAGTGTCTCCTTCCGGTGGCGAGCCATTCTGCGCGGCGTCCTTGCCCGAAACTGACGCGGCGGGCCGCACTATTTGACCAAGCGCAAGACGTCCTTGAACGCGGGATGTTCCGCGGTGCGCAGCCACTCGAATGCGGCCATTTCGGTCGTCACGAGTTCGCAGCCGGCGCCCGCGAGCCGGTCGAACGCCGCGTCGCGATTGCGTTCGGTGCGCGAGCCGCAGGCGTCCGTCACCACCCACACGTCGAACTCTTCCTCCAGCAGGTCGAGCGCCGTCTGCATCAGGCACACGTGGGCCTCGCAGCCTGCGATGACGATGCTGCCTCGTTGTTCCGCCGGTGGCGTGTTCTTCTGCAAGTGCTTGGGCAGGCTGCGCGCGTTGCCGCCCTGTTTCGCTGGAGGCCGCAGCCAGTCGACCAGCCCATCCGCGCACGCGCTGAAATGCATCTTCTCCAGCGTCCGGCTGCACAGCGCGCGCACGTCGGGCACGTTCTGCCCGAGGCCCTGCGGGTTCTCCTCCGTTCCCCACACGGGGATGCGGAGCATCTGCGCGATGCGCCCGAGGCGCACGGCGTTCTGGAGCACAGTGCCGTGCTCGTGGATGTTGGGCATCAGGCGCGCCTGGTAGTCCACCAGTACCAGCTGGCAATCGTCGGCGTCGAGCAGCATGATGGGATTGTGCTCCAATGAACCCACGAGGAGACCTGCCATGGACGCGCCCGCCGCCCCTGCCTCGCTGTTGTCCGGCGATGCCTACCGCGAATCGCTGCGGCGGTACAAACCGAAGGTATTCGTCAACGGCCGGCAAGTCGAATCAGTCGCCGACGACCCGCAGCTGCGCCCCGGGATCAACGCGGTCGCGCTCACCTACGACTACGCGCTCGAGCCGGATTACGCGCCGCTCATGACCGCCGTGCAGCACACCAGCGGCAAGCGCGTGAACCGCATGACGCACATCGATGCGAGCGCGGGCGACCTGCTCGCCAAGCTCGAAGCGGTGCGGCTGGTCTGCCAGGAGACGGGCTGCGCGCAGCGCTACCTCACGCACGATGCGCTCAACGCGCTCGGCCAGGTCACGGCGCGAATCGACGATGCGATGGGAACGCGTGAGCACTCGCAGCGCTTCCTCGATTTCCTCCATCGCGTGCAGGGCCAGGACCTGACGCTCGGCATCGCGATGACCGATGCCAAGGGCGACCGCAGCCTGCGCCCGCACCAGCAGGCCAACGCCGACACCTACGTGCACATCGTCGAGCGCAATGCGAAGGGCGTCGTGATCTCCGGCACCAAGGCGATCGTCACCGCGGCGCCCTACGTGCACGAGCTGCTCGTGATGCCGTGCCGGAACATGACGCGCGAGGACGCGGACTTCGCCGTCTGCTGCACGGTGCCGCTCGATGCGCCGGGCCTGACCATCGTCGCGCGTCCGGCGGGACGCCCGGGCGACAAGCTGGAACACGGCGATGCCCTCTTCTCCCGCAAGTACGGCCAGAGCACGGGCGTGTGCATCTTCGACCGCGTCTTCGTGCCGTGGGACAGCGTGTTCTACGCCGGCGAATGGGAACACTCCGGGCACCTCACCTACAGCTACGCCACGCACCACCGCCAGACGTGCATCGCGGCGCGCGCGGGCTTCGGCGACCTGCTGATCGGCGCAGGCGCATTGATGTGCGAAGCGAACGGGTTCGATCCCGGCGCCGAGCCGCACCTGCGCGAGCAGATGGTCGAGCTGATCAAGATCACCGAAGGCTTCTTCGCGTGCGGCGTGGCCGCGAGCGTGTATGCGAAGCCCGACGAGCACAGCCGCACGTTCATGCCCGACCCGGTGTTCGCGAACATCGGCAAGCTGCTGCTCGCCACGCAGATCTACGACATGCATCGCATCGCGCACTACGTGAGCGGCGGGCTCGTCGTCACGCTGCCCGGCCCGGACGAGGACCACAACCCCGAGACGGCCGCGAAACTCGCGGACGTGCTGCGCGCGAACCCCGCGGTCCCGTACGACAAGCGCATCGAAGCAGCCCGGCTCATCGAAGACCTCACGGCCGGCTACCAGGGCGGCTGGTACAGCGTCATCAGCCTGCACGGCGGCGGCTCGCCGGCCGCGATGAAGCAGGAGATCTGGCGCAATTACCCGGTGGGGACGAAGGTGGAACTGGTCGAGCGCCTGCTCGAACGCGGCGCCGCGCATGACCCCAGCCGCCCGATCACGCGCAATCGACAGCCTGGAAAGTGCTGCGACACGGGATGCAGCACGCCGGGCCAGGCGGTGATGGTGGACCTGCCCGCGCCGAAGGGCCCCGGCAAGCCCTGATCAGCCCGGCGTCAACCTCGAAGGCAACGAGGGCCGCGAGTGCCGTTCGCGCTCGGACGCCAGCCAGTCCAGCCTGCGGCGTTCGACCCTGCGTCGGCGCGCCAACTCCCGGCACATCTCGCGATAGCGGTCCCGCGGGTCGTCCACGCCGGGATCGAGGGTGTCCACGAGCAGCTCGGGGACGAGGACGATCTCGCTTTCGGCAGCGTCGTATTCGATGCGCGCCGGCTTGCCCAGCATGCGTTCGAGCCGCCGCACCGCGCTCGCCGTCGACGTGTCGGGCACCACGATCGTGAATTCCGCCGGGCCCGTGCGCGCAGCGATGCCGTGCAGCCCCGCGACGCGGCGCAACCGGCGCACGACGCGCTCGATCACCTTCCGCGCGATCACGTGCCCGTAGATTTCGCAAGCCTCGCGCAGGTCGGACAATTCGACGAGGATCATCGCCGCCGGTTGCCCGCAGCGCGATCGCAGGATCTCGTCCGCCACGTCGAACAGCCCCGTGCGGTTGTGCAGGCCCGTGCCCGAGTCACGGAAATCGGGCGGGACATCGCGAAAGCTGGCTGCGAGGGCGCGCAGCCAATGCGCGAGGCGCGAGGCGCGCGCTGGCGGGAGGGCCATGGGCGGCTCGAATACCGCGGTGGCTTGGAAGGTACTGTTCACGGACATCTCGGTCATGCAATTCACTGCACCGATTCCACATCGCGCCGGGCGCGCGGCGGTAAGGCCTTGGCACGAATGCCCTAAGTAAAATCCTTACCTTTCAACCACTGCGTTCCCCGATGATTCCGGCTCGATGGTCGACCCGGTCCTGGAAAACCCCGTGACGCGCGACGAGTTCCCCGCTGCTGCTTCGCGCGGATCCGTGACCGCGCGCTCGACGATCCGGCTGCTGTGCGTCGAGGACAACCCGGACGACGTCGAGCTGATGGGCATCGCGCTCGAGCGCGCCGACCCGCAGCGCGTGTACGAGCTGCGCCGCGTCGAGGACGCCACGGGCTTCGTCGAGGCGCTGGCGCAGGACTGGGACGCGATCCTGTGCGACTTCAACATGCCGCGCTTCTCGCCCTACGCGGCGCTGCAGATCCTCATCGCGCGCAAGGTCACGACGCCGATGATCGTCGTCACCCGCGCCATCGGCGAGGAGGCGGCGGTGCACGTCCTGCGCTGCGGCGCGAAGGACTACGTCACCAAGGACAAGCTCGGCACGCTGCCGCAGATCATCGAGCGCGTGAAGGCCGATCGCGAGCGCGCGCTCGAGAAGGACCGCCTCGACCACGAGCTGGAAGCGGCGTACCAGCGCCTGAAGACGCTGTCCGCGCGGCTGGTGGTGGCGCAGGAACGCGAACGCAGCCTGATCTCGCGCGAGCTGCACGACCACCTGGGCCAGACGCTGACCGGGATGGTGATCCACCTGCATGCGGCCAAGCGCGAAACGGACCCGGACAAGGCACGCCACCACACCGAGACGGCGATGGAGATGGCGCAGGGCGCGGTCGACCAGGTCAAGACACTGTCGTTTTCGCTGCGGCCCGCGCAGCTGGACCTTCTCGGCCTTGTCGTCGCGGCGCAGTCGGCGGTGCAGCGGATCGCTGCGCCGGCGGGCATCGTGTGCAAGGTCAGCTCGCGCGGCCAGGAGGCCCAGCCGCCAGGCGAGACGGCGGCCGTCGCACTGCGCCTGGTGCAGGAAGCCATCACGAACGTCGTGCGCCATGCCCATGCGGCACATGCCTGGGTGCGCATCCATTTCCTGCCGCGGGGCCGCATCGGCGTGCTGGTCGTCGACGACGGCGTCGGGTTCGACAAGGTGCGTTTGCTCGATGGCGAAGCCTCCGAGAAAAACCTCGGCCTTTACGGCATGATCGAGCGTACGGAGCTGGCGGGCGGGCACCTGTCCATCCGCACCGCGCCCGGCAAGGGGGTCGCGATCCGCGCCGTGCTGTGAGGGAGAAGGAAATGAAACCGGGCGATCCGAAGCAGTCCGTTCGCATCGTGCTTGCCGACGACCACGACCTCGTGCGGTCGGGGATCAAGGCGCTGTTGTCGATGATCGAAGGGGTCGAGGTGGTCGCCGAGGCGCGCGACGGGCAGGAGCTCGTCACGCTCGTCGACAGCCTGCGCCCCGACATCGTGATGACCGACATCTCGATGCCGGTGATGGACGGCATCGCGGCCATCGCGGAAATCCACACGAAGGCGCCCGACGTGCGCATGCTCGTGCTCTCGATGTACGACACCGTCGATTTCGTCAAGCGCGCGGTCGCGAGCGGCGCATGCGGCTACCTGATGAAGGACGCGCCGCCGTTCGAGCTCGAACAGGCCGTGCGCAGCGTGATGGCCACGGGCAGCTACTTCAGCCCGGCGATCGCGCAACGGCTGCTGCAGCCTTCGGAGCCGACGGCCGGCGACGAGCTCACGCAGCGGCAGCTCGAGATCCTGAAGCTGATCGCGCAGGGCCGCGCGTCGAAGGAAATCGCGTTCGAGCTCGGCCTGTCGCCGAAGACCGTGGACGTGCACCGCGCACGCATCATGGAACGCCTGCAGCTCAACGACATCGCGAGCCTCACGCGCTACGCGGTGCGCAAGGGCCTGATCAAGGCCTAGCGCGGCAGCACGCGGACCAGCCTGCCGTCGTCTTCGTCCGTGACGAGGTACAGGTAGCCGTCGGGTCCCTGCCGCACGTCGCGAACGCGCTGGCCCACTTCGAGCGCCTTCGTCTCGCGCGCAACCTTCCCGTTCTCGATCTCGAGGCGCGCGAGGTAGCGGAACTTCAGCGACCCGACGAACAGGTTGCCCTTCGCGCCGGCGCCATAACGCTCGCTCGTCACGAACGCCATGCCCGACGGTGCGATCGACGGCACCCAGTAGTGCAGCGGCTGCTCCATGCCGTCCTTGTGCGTGATGCCCTCGCCGATCTTGCCGCCGCCGTATTCCTCGCCGTAGCTGATCACGGGCCAGCCATAGTTGCGCCCGGGCCGCAGGATGTTGATCTCGTCGCCGCCTTGCGGGCCGTGCTCGTGCTCCCACAGGGCGCCGTCGGGCGCGAGGGCCAGCCCCTCCGGATTGCGGTGGCCGTACGTCCAGATCTCCGGCAGCGCGCCGGCCTGGCCCTCGAACGGATTGCCGGGCGCGGGCGCGCCGTCCTTCGTGATCCGCACCACCTTGCCCAGGTCGTTGTCGAGCAACTGGGCGCGTTCGCGCCGGTAGTAGCGATCGCCGAGCGCGACGAACAGGTTGCCGTCGCGCGCTTCGACGATGCGGCAGCCGTATTGCAGCGTGCCCGATGCCTTCGGCTTCTGCCGGAAGATCACCTCGAGGCCTTCGAGCTTCGTGAGGTCCTGCGCGAGCCGCGCCTTCGCGACCGCAGTGTCGCTGCCGGCCTCGCCGGCTTCGGCGTAGCAGAAATAGATCGTGCGATCGTTCGCGAAGTGCGAATCAAGGATCACGTCGAGTAGCCCGGCCTGGCCGCCGGTCACCACCGGGGGCACACCGGCGATCGGCTCACCCACGCGCCCGTCCGCATCGATGACGCGCATGCGGCCGGGGCGCTCCGTGACGAGGAAGCGCCCGCCGGGCAGGAACGCCACGGCCCAGGGGTGCGCCAAGCCTTTCGCCACCGTTTCGGCGCGCAAGCCCTGCGCCCAAGCGGCCCCCTCCAAGGCCAGCGTGAGCACCAATCCCAGCCCGAAAGAGTCGAGACCCGAAAGAGCGTTTTTGCGGAAAATCATTGGCTTACGAGCGACACTTCACTTGACGCGTGAGCTCAAGCCCGGCTAACCTGCCGGCCATGGGCAAATGGCTGTGCTCCGGCTTGATGGCTTTCGCCGTCCTGAGCGCGCACGCCGCACCGGCGGCTGCGGCGGAGGACGACATGGCGCGCTTCATGGCCGACCGCGGCCTGCTCGGCCAGATCGAGCAGGTGCGTTCGACCGTCGCGGACCGCACGTCCGAGCTCGTGATGAATGCGATGGCGTTCCTCGGCGTGCCGTACCGGCGCGGCGGCAACAACGCGGAGACCGGCTTCGACTGCAGCGGTTTCGTGCGCTCCATCTACGAGCGCACGGTGGGCCTCGTGCTGCCCCGGCTCGCGAAGGACCAGGCCGCGGCGACGCAACCCATCGACAAGACGGACCTGCAGCCGGGCGACCTCGTGTTCTTCAACACGATGAGGCGCGCCTTCAGCCACGTCGGGATCTACATCGGCGAAGGCAAGTTCATCCACGCGCCCAAGCCGGGCGCGCAAGTGCGTGTCGAGGACATGCACGCCGCCTACTGGCAGCGGCGTTTCGACGGCGCGCGGCGCGTCGTCAATTTCGAAACCGCTGCCGGCGCGCAGCAGTAGCACAGGCCCTCACCGCTTCTGCGGCGGCACGTCCGTGCACGTGCCGTGCGCGATTTCCGCCGCCATGCCGACACTTTCGCCCAGCGTCGGGTGCGGGTGGATCGTCTTGCCGATGTCGATCTCGTCGGCGCCCATCTCGATGGCCAACGCGATCTCGCTGATCAGGTCGCCGGCGTGCGTGCCGACGATGCCCCCGCCGAGGATGCGATGCGACTGCGCGTCGAACAGCAGCTTCGTGAAACCTTCGTCGCGCGTGTTCACGATCGCGCGGCCCGACGCCGTCCACGGGAAGTGGCCCTTCCTGATCGCGATGTTCTGCGCTTTCGCCTGGTCTTCGGTCAGGCCCACCCACGCGACTTCGGGATCGGTGTACGCGACGCTCGGGATCACGCGCGCATCGAACGTGGACTTCTCGCCCGCGGCGGCTTCGGCGGCCACATGCGCTTCGTGCACCGCCTTGTGCGCCAGCATCGGCTGCCCGACGATGTCGCCGATCGCGAAGATGTGCGGCACGTTCGTGCGCATCTGGGTGTCCACGGGGATGAAGCCGCGGTCGCTGACGGCGACACCGGCGTTCTCGGCGCCAACCTTCTTGCCGTTCGGGCTGCGGCCGACCGCTTGCAGCACCATGTCGTAGGCTTGCGGCTCCTTGGGCGCCTGTTCGCCTTCGAACTGCACGACGATGCCTTCCCGGGTCGCTTTCGCGCCGACGGTCTTCGTCTTGAGCATGATGTTGTCGAAGCGCGGCGCGTTCATCTTCTGCCACACGCGCACGAGGTCGCGGTCGGCGCCCTGCATGAGGCCGTCGAGCATCTCGACGACGTCCAGCCGCGCGCCGAGCGTCGAGTACACCGTGCCCATCTCGAGCCCGATGATCCCGCCGCCGAGGATCAGCATGCGCTTGGGGACCTTGTGCAGCTCGAGCGCGCCGGTCGAATCGACGATGCGCTCGTCCTGCGGCATGAACGGCAGCGCGACGGCCTGCGAGCCGGCCGCGATGATGCAGTTGCGAAACGAGATCGACTGCTTCTTGCCGGTGCCCGCGCTGCCGGTGCCCGACGTTTCCTCGACCTCGATGCGATGCGGATCGACGAACTTGCCCGTGCCGCGCACGACGGTGACCTTGCGCATCTTCGCCATCGCGGCGAGCCCGCCGGTGAGCTTGCCGACGACTTTCGACTTGTGCGCGCGGAGCTTGTCGAGGTCCACCTTCGGCTTGCCGTACGAAATGCCGAGCGCGTCGAAGTGCGCGACCTCGTCCATCACCGCCGCGACGTGCAACAGCGCCTTGGACGGAATGCAGCCGACATTGAGGCACACGCCGCCGAGGGTCGCGTAACGTTCGACGAGGATCGTCTTCATGCCGAGGTCGGCGGCGCGAAACGCGGCGGAGTAGCCGCCCGGGCCGGCGCCGAGCACGAGCATGTCGCAGTCGAACTCACCACTCGAAGGCGCCGCCGCGGGCTTCGCTCCCTCTCCCCTCTGGGGAGAGGGCTGGGGTGAGGGGCTGGCCGGCGCCATCGCGCCCGCACTGTCGAGCACGGCGAGCACGGAGCCTTGCGAAACCCTGTCCCCGATCTTGACCTTCAGCTCCTTCACGGTCCCCGCCTGCGTCGACGGGATCTCCATCGACGCCTTGTCGCTCTCGACCGTGATGAGCGACTGGTCGACCTTGACCGCGTCGCCGGGCTTCACGAGCAATTCGATGACGGAGACGTCCTTGAAGTCGCCGATGTCCGGCACCTTCACTTCGACCATGCCCATGGGGCCTCTTTCTGTCTGCGTTGGATTGTTATTTCGGCTCGCGCATCTTCAGCGTGAAGACGTCCGCCGGGCCCGCCGAATTGCGGTCGAACTCGCAGCCGGCGACGATGCCGGCCTCGGCGACTTCACGGGCCGTCTTCGCCTTCGCGTAGATCGCATGCATCGCGCCGAGCGCGAAGCTGCGGCCCGAGCCGATGCCCCAGAACTCCTTGAACTCGAACACCTCGCGATAGCTGTACAGCCCGTAGATGCCGGTGGCGTTCGCGATCACGACGCTGAACTGGCTCGACTCGTAGGGGTCGCTGTCTTCCTCCTTGGTCTGCAGGAAGAAGTTGTCCTTGAGATACGGGTGCAGCTTCGTGAAAGTGTCGAACACGTCGTCCTTGTTCCCGAGCTTGAGGATCTCGCGCGGCATCGAGCCGATCGCCTTGCGCAGCACGGGAAAGTGCGCCACCGTGCCGGCCATGCCGAGATAGCTCACGCCGACGTCGGTCTCGACCTTGAAGATCTTCGTGTTGTCCTCGAACCGGTTGGCCAGGCGCGTGTCGCCGAAGGTCACCAGCGTGTCCGCGGCGATCGCGATCTGCCCGGCCTTTCTCACCACCACGACGGTCGTCATTCTTGTTCTGTCTCCTCAGGCCGCGGGCTGCGAACGCGGCGCGTTCGTCATAGCAGCGTGCGGCGGAAGTCCGACAATATAGCGCCGAGATAACTGTTGAACCTCGCGGCGCCGGCGCCGTCGATGACGCGGTGGTCCCACGACAGCGACAGCGGCAGGATGAGCCGCGGCACGAACTGCTTGCCATCCCACACCGGTTTCATCTGGCTCTTCGACACGCCCAGGATGGCGACTTCGGGCGCGTTGATGATCGGCGTGAAATGCGTGCCGCCGATGCCGCCCAGGGACGAGATGGTGAACGTCGCGCCTTGCATGTCGGGCGGCGCGAGCTTGCCGTCGCGCGCCTTCTTCGCGAGCTCGGCCATTTCCTGGCTGATGGCGAGGATGCCCTTCTTGTCGGCGTCCCTGATCACCGGGACCATGAGGCCGTTCGGCGTGTCGGCCGCGAAGCCGATGTGCCAGTAGTTCTTCAGCACGAGCTGCTCGCCGTCGAGCGACGAATTGAACTCGGGGTATTTCTTCAGCGCGGCGACGCAGGCCTTGATGAGGAAACCGAGCATCGTCACCTTGGTGCCGCCCTTCTCGTTCTCCTTGTTCACCTGCACGCGGAAAGCTTCGAGCTCAGTGATGTCCGCTTCGTCGTTGTTCGTGACGTGCGGGATCATGACCCAGTTGCGGTGGATGTTCGCGCCCGAGATCTTCTTGATGCGCGAGAGGTCCTTGCGCTCGATCGGGCCGAACTTCTCGAAGTCGACCTTCGGCCATGGCAGCAGGCCGAGCGCCGCGCCGCCGCCCGCGGGCGCGCCCGCTGCGGCTTGCGTGCGCGCATCGCCGCGCATGACGGCCTTCGTGAACTCCTGGACGTCTTCCTGCGTGATGCGGCCTTTGGGGCCCGTGCCCTTCACTTCCTCGAGCGGCACCCCGAGTTCGCGCGCGAACTTGCGCACGGACGGCGACGCGTGAGGCAGGTTGCCGCGTGGAGTGCCCGGCTCATGCGGCGGCAGTGCGGCCGTCGGCAGCGTGCGCTCGTGCGGCGCCGGCGCGGGGGCTTCGCCTTGCGCGGCCGCCATCGCTGGCGACAGCATGGCCGCTGCGTTTTCCTGCTGCGCGGGTGCGCCGCCGCCGCCGGCACTTTCGAGGATGGCGATGACGTCGCCCTTGTTGATCTTGTCGCCGAGCTTCGCCCTGAGTTCCTTCACGACACCTGCAGCACTCGATGGGATCTCCATCGACGCCTTGTCGCTCTCCACCGTGACCAGCGACTGCTCGCTCTTCACCGTGTCGCCCGGCTTGACCAGCACCTCGATCACCGCGACGTCCTTGAAGTCACCGATGTCGGGCACGCGCACTTCGATGCTTCCGCCCGCTCCCGAGGAGCGCTGTGCGGCGGGCATGGCAGCGGGACCCGGAGCCACAGCCGCAACTTGCGGCGCGGCTTGGGGTGCAGGCGCTGCCGCGGCATCGGCCGTCTGAACGACGGCGAGCACGGCGCCTTCGGAAATCTTGTCCCCGAGCTTGACCTTCAATTCCTTCAAGACGCCCGCGGAGCTCGACGGAATCTCCATCGACGCCTTGTCGCTCTCCACGGTGACGAGCGACTGTTCGTTCTTGATCGTGTCTCCGGGCTTGGCGAGCAGTTCGATGACGGCCACGTCCTTGAAGTCCCCGATGTCGGGGACCTTCACCTCAACCAGTGCCATGTTGTTGTTCTCCGGTCAGCGCAAAGCGCGTCAAGCGTACAGCGGATTGACCTTGTCCGCCTTGATGCCGTACTTGCGGATGGCTTCGGCGACCTTCGCGGCCGGCACCGTGCCGTCGTCGCTGAGCGCCTTGAGCGCGGCCACGACGATGTAGTGCCGGTCGACTTCGAAATGCTCGCGCAGCTTGGTGCGGAAATCGCTGCGTCCAAAGCCGTCCGTGCCGAGCACCTTGTAGGCGCGGCCCTTCGGGATGAACGCGCGGATCTGGTCGACGTAGTCCTTGATGTAGTCGGTCGATGCGACAACGGGTCCCGCATGCTTGTCGAGCTGCTGCGTGACGAACGGCACGCGCGGCTTTTCGGCCGGGTGCAGCATGTTCCAGCGCTCCGCATCGCGGCCGTCGCGCGCGAGCTCGTTGAAGCTCGGGCAGCTCCACACGTTGGCGGCGACGCCCCAGTCCTTTTCGAGCAGCTCCTGCGCCGCGAGCGACTCGCGCAGGATCGAGCCGCTGCCAAGCAGCTGCACGCGCGGCGTGACGGAAGACGAAGCGCCCTTCGGTAGCGCGGGGCCTTCCTTGCACAGGTACATGCCCTTGATGATCTGCTCCTCGGTGCCGGGCTTCAGGCCCGGCATCGGGTAGTTTTCGTTGAGCAGCGTGAGGTAGTAGAAAACGTTTTCCTGCTTCTCGACCATGCGGTGCAGGCCGTGCTGCATGATCACCGCGACCTCGTGCGCGAACGTCGGGTCGTAGCTGATGCAGTTCGGGATCGTGCTCGCGATGATGTGGCTGTGGCCGTCCTCGTGCTGCAGGCCTTCGCCGTTGAGCGTGGTGCGCCCCGACGTGCCCCCGAGCAGGAAACCGCGCGCCTGCATGTCGCCCGCCGCCCAGCACAAGTCACCCACCCGCTGCAGCCCGAACATCGAGTAGTAGATGTAGAACGGGATCATGATGCGGTTGGACGTCGAGTACGACGTGGCCGCGGCGATCCAGCTGGACATCCCGCCCGCTTCGTTGATGCCCTCCTGCAGGATCTGCCCGTGCTGGTCCTCCTTGTAGTAGGAGACCTGGTCGCGGTCCTGCGGCGTGTACTTCTGGCCTTCGTGGTTGTAGATGCCGATCTGGCGGAACAGGCCTTCCATGCCGAAGGTGCGCGCCTCGTCGACGAGGATCGGCACGACGCGCGGCCCGACTTCCTTGTCGCGCAGCAGCTGCGTGAGCACGCGCACATAGGCCTGCGTCGTCGAGATCTCGCGGCCTTCCGCCGTCGGATCGGTCACCGCCTTGAATGTATCGAGGCCGGGCACCTTCAGCTGCTCGTCGGCTTTCGTGCGCCGGTGCGGCAGGTAGCCGCCGAGCGCCTTGCGCCGTTCCTGCAGGTACTGCATCTCCGGCGTGTGGTCTTCGGGCTTGTAGAACGGGATCTCCGCCAGCTTCTCGTCGGGGATCGGGATGTTGAAGCGGTCACGGAACGTGCGGATGTCGTCGTCGCCCAGCTTCTTGGCCTGGTGCGCGATGTTCTTGCCCTCGCCCGCCTTGCCCATGCCGAAGCCCTTGACGGTCTTCACGAGCAGCACCGTCGGCTGGCCCTTCGTGGTCACGGCCTTGTAGTAGGCCGCATAGACCTTCTGCGGATCGTGGCCGCCGCGCTGCAGGCGCCAGATGTCCTCGTCGCTCATCTTCGCGACCATCTCGAGCAGCTTGGGATGGCGGCCGAAGAAATGCTTGCGCACGTACGCGCCGTCGTTGGCCTTCATCGCCTGGTAATCGCCGTCAACGACGTCCATCATCACCTTGCGCAGGATGCCTTCCTTGTCGCGCGCGAGCAGCGGGTCCCAGTAGCTGCCCCACACGAGCTTGATCACGTTCCAGCCGGCGCCGCGGAACTCGCCTTCGAGCTCCTGGATGATCTTGCCGTTGCCGCGCACCGGCCCGTCCAGGCGCTGCAGGTTGCAGTTGATGACGAAGATCAGGTTGTCGAGCTTCTCGCGCGCCGCCACGCCGATGGCGCCCATCGATTCGACTTCGTCCATCTCGCCGTCGCCGCAGAACACCCACACCTTGCGGTTCTCGGTGTTCGCGATGCCGCGCGCGTGCAGGTACTTGAGGAAGCGCGCCTGGTAGATCGCCATCAGCGGGCCCAGGCCCATCGACACCGTGGGGAACTGCCAGAAGTTCGGCATCAGCTTCGGGTGCGGATAGCTCGACAGCCCGTGGCCGTCGACCTCCTGGCGGAAGTTCAGCATCTGCTCTTCGCTCAGGCGGCCTTCGAGGTAGGCACGCGCGTAGATGCCGGGCGCGCTGTGGCCCTGGAAGTAGACGCAGTCGCCGCCGTTGTCCGGGCTCTCGGCATGCCAGAAATGGTTGAAGCCGGTGCCGAGCATCGTCGCGAGCGACGCGAACGAGCTGATATGGCCGCCGAGGTCGCCGCCGTCTTCGGGATGCAGTCGATTGGCCTTCACCACCATCGCCATCGCGTTCCAGCGCATGTACGCGCGCAGGCGCTCTTCCATCTCGAGGTTGCCCGGGCAGCGCTCCTCGTCCTGCGGCTCGATCGTGTTGACGTAGCCCGTCGTCGCGGAAAACGGCATGTCGATGCCGAGCTGCCGCGCCTCTTCCAGCAACTGCTCGATCAGGAAGTGGCCGCGCTCGCGGCCCTCCGTCTCGATGACGGCGGCCAATGCATCGAGCCACTCGCGCGTTTCCTGCGCATCGCCATCGTTCGCGGCGGCGCCGAAGAAGTTCTCGGGCTGGGCTGACATGGTTCTTGTCTCCTTGTGTCTCGCTCGAATCGCGATGCCGCGCGTGCAGCGCGTCGCGGCGCGAGTTTCGCACGAAATTTCGCACATTTCAAATGCTGCGATGCGATTTCATAATGCGGATTAATGAATTGTGGCCGCGACGAAACGCTCCCGTGCCTCGCTGCCCTCCGATCATCGCCGCACAGAGGGGAACGAAGGCCCAACGCCTACACTCCGAAGTTCATGCAAGACCCCGTTACCGTCTCCGAGCCGCGCGAGGTCGCCGCACCCGGCCCGTGGCGCCGCTGGTGGCGGCGCCAGACCCCGGTGCGCCAGGACCGCTTTGCGATGCTCGCGCCGGTCGCGGCGGTCGTGCTGTTCCTCGCTGCGATCATGGTGGCCTTCTGGTACCTGCGCCTCGAAGAGATGGATCGCGAGCAGGAGGCCGTGCGGCGCGACGTCGAATACACGCAGCAGCGGATCCGGCTGCGCCTGCTCGAGCGCCAGGAGCAGCTCATGCGCGTCGCGCGCGACATCTCCAACAAGGAGGTCGATCCCGAGGAGTTCATGGGCCGCGCCGAAGCGATGGTGGTGCAGTACCCGGAGCTGCAGGTGCTGTCGTGGATCGACGACCGGCGCCGCATCATCGCAAGCTACTCGGCTCCCAGCGTCCCGACACCCAAACTGCGCGTCGCCGGCGACATCCTCAAGCCCGGCGAGACGGAGAACATCTACAGCCTCGCGCGCGACCTGCAGCAGCCCGTGTATTCGCAGCCGGTCGGCGGCCCCGACAGCAACCGCTACCTGCAGCTGCACATCCCGATGCAGGGCAAGACGAAGTTCACCGGCGTCATCCTCGCGGAGTACTCGATCGACGGCTTGCTGCGCTATGGCGCGCCGGCGGACATCTCGGCCAAGTACGCGGTGTCGCTCCTCGACGGCAAGGGTCGCCTGCTCGCGGGCACGTCCGCGCCGCCGCGAGGCCCGGCCGCGCAATGGCTGCCGCTGGCCGGCCACCACATCGAATACGAGGTGCCGATCTCGCCGGTGGGCAACGGGCTCGTGATCCGCGCGCAGGCCTACCGCACATCGCTCAGCATCATCGGCAGCGGCTTCTTCTGGCTGGTGGGCGTGCTCTCCGCGATGACGGCGTGGATGCTGATCGCGAACTGGCGCCATACGCGCCGCCGCATGCAGGCGCAACACGCGCTCATCGCCGAGACGAATTTCCGCCGCGCGATGGAGAACTCCATCCTCACAGGCATGCGCGCGCTCGACCTGCAAGGCCGCATCACGTACGTCAACGCCGCGTTCTGCCAGATGACCGGCTGGGGCGAAGGCGAACTCGTCGGCCGCACGCCGCCTTTCCCTTACTGGCCCGAGGAAGACCGCGAGATGCTCGCCGCGCGCCTGGACGACGAGATCCACGGCCGCGCCGGCGCGGGCGGCATCCAGGTGCGCGTCAAGCGCAAGGACGGCACGCTGTTCGACGCGCGCCTGTACGTGTCGCCGCTGGTCGACGCGAAGGGCCACCAGACCGGCTGGATGACGTCGATGACGGACATCACCGAGCCGAACCGCATCCGCGAGCAGTTGTCGGCGTCGTACGAACGTTTCACGACCGTGCTCGAAGCGCTCGACGCGTCCGTGTCGGTGGCACCGCTCGGCAGCGAAGAGCTGCTGTTCGCGAACAAGATGTACCGCCAGTGGTTCGGCACGCACACCGAAGGGCACCTGCAGATGGTGGCGCAGGCCGGCGTGCCCGAACATCCGCACGACGGCGAATCGCAGGACACGGTGGATTCGTTCGTCGGCATGCCGACCGGCGCGCTCACGGCGGCGACGTCGGAGAACGCCGAGATCTTCGTGCCCGAACTGGGCAAGTGGCTCGAGGTGCGTTCGCGCTATTTGAACTGGGTCGACGGCCGCCTAGCGCAAATGGTGATCGCCACCGACATCACGCCGCGCCGCGTGGCCGAAGAACAGTCCGCGGGGCAGGCCGAGCGCGCGCAGGCCGCGAGCCGCCTGGTCACGATGGGCGAGATGGCGTCGTCGGTCGCGCACGAATTGAACCAGCCGCTCACCGCGATCAACAACTACTGCAACGGGCTGGTCTCGCGCATCCGCGGCGGCAACATCAACCAGTCCGACCTGCTCGCCGCGCTCGAGAAGACCGCGCGCCAGGCGCAGCGGGCCGGGCAGATCATCCAGCGCATCCGCTCTTTCGTGAAGCGCAGCGAACCGAACCGCTCGCAGGCCGACGTCGCGCACATGGTCGACGAGGCGGTGGAGCTCGCGGAGATCGAGCTGCGCCGGCGCAACGTGCGCTTGTCGCACTACGTCGCCGCGCGCCTGCCCAAGGTGATGGTCGACCCGATCCTGATCGAACAGGTGCTCGTGAACCTGATGAAGAACGCGGCGGAATCGATCGACAACGCGCGGCGCCCCGTGTCGCGCCGCAGCGTCGAACTGCGCGTCGTGCCGAAGATGGTCGAGGGCCAGGAGGTCGTGGAGTTCGCGGTGGCCGATTCGGGCCAGGGCCTCGCGCCCGAAGTGATGGACCGGCTGTACGAAGCCTTCTTCTCCACGAAGGTGGAAGGCATGGGCATCGGCCTGAACCTGTGTCGCACCATCGTCGAATCGCACCAGGGCAGGATGCAGGCGGAGAACATCTACAATGGCGGCGAAGTCGCCGGATGCCGTTTCTCCTTCTGGATCCCGGTTTCCGGTGCCAGCAATCCAGCAGCGAAGAAGGACTCCGGGGTGACTGTATGAGCCTGATCCCGAAAAAGGGAACGGTCTATGTCGTGGACGACGACGAGGCCGTCCGCGATTCGTTGCAGTGGCTGCTCGAAGGCAAGGACTACCGCGTCCGCTGCTTCGATTCCGCCGAATCCTTCCTCTCCCGCTACGACCCGCGCGAAGTCGCCTGCCTGATCGTCGACGTGCGCATGAGCGGCATGACGGGGCTCGAGCTGCAGGACCGCCTGCTCGAACGCAAGTCGCCGCTGCCGGTGGTGTTCATCACCGGGCATGGCGACGTGCCGATGGCCGTCAACACGATGAAGAAGGGCGCGATGGATTTCATCCAGAAGCCCTTCAAGGAAGACGAGCTCGTGAGCCTCGTCGAGCGCATGCTCGAACACGCCAAGGGCGCGTTCGCCGAATACCAGAGCGCAGCCAGCCGCGACGCGCTGCTGTCCAAACTCACTTCGCGCGAAGCGCAGGTGCTCGAGCGCATCGTCGCCGGGCGCCTGAACAAGCAGATCGCCGACGACCTGGGCATCAGCATCAAGACCGTGGAGGCGCACCGCGCCAACATCATGGAAAAGCTGAACGCCAACACGGTCGCCGACCTGCTGAAGATCGCGCTCGGCCAGAACGCCGCGAAGGCGACCAGTTAAGCCTTGGCTGCACAACTGATCGACGGCAACGCGCTTGCCAGGCAGGTCCGCGCCGAAGTCGCCGGACGCACGCAGGCGCTCAAGGCGCGCGGCATCCAGCCGCATCTGTCCATCATCCTGGTCGGCGACGATCCGGCGAGCCAGGTCTATACGAAGCACAAGGTCAACGACAGCACCGAGACGGGCTTGTCCGCGACGCTCGAACGCTACCCCGCCACGATGACGGAGGCCGAGCTGCTCGCGCGCATCGGCGCGCTCAATGGCGATCCCAAGGTCCACGGCATCCTCGTGCAGCTGCCGCTGCCGAAGCACATGGACTCGCAGAAAGTGATCGAGGCCATCGCGCCGGCCAAGGACGTCGACGGCTTCCACGTCGCGAGCGCCGGCGCGCTGATGGTCGGCCGGCCGGGCTTCTGGCCGTGCACTCCTTACGGCTGCATGAAGATGCTCGAAGCGATCGGGTTCGACCTGAAGGGCAAGAACGCCGTCGTGATCGGCCGCAGCAACATCGTCGGCAAGCCGATGGCGATGATGCTGCTTGCGAAGGACGCGACCGTCACGATCTGCCACAGCCGGACCCAGGACCTGAAGGCGCATACGTTGATGGCGGACGTCGTCGTGGCCGCCGTGGGCCAGCGCAATGTACTGACCCGGGACATGGTCAAGCCCGGCGCAGTCGTCATCGACGTCGGCATGAACCGCGACGACGCTGGCAAGCTCTGCGGCGACGTCGACTTCGGCGGCGTCCGCGAAGTCGCCGGATGGATCACTCCCGTGCCCGGCGGCGTCGGTCCGATGACCCGTGCGATGCTGCTCGTCAATACCATCCGCGCTGCCGAGCTGGCCACCGCCTGAGCGCACGCCGCGGCCCGCGGCCAGTGAAAGTTTCGCGTCAGTTTCGGTGCGGGTATCCTCCAACGCGCGTCCTGTCGCGCTCCGATAGATTCCGCAGTGCATTTGGGCCAATGCGATTGGCCCAAAGCCTTTGGCTACCTTCAACTGGAGAGCGCGATGGAACACGACAAGAGCAAGAGACAACCCGCGGCGCCGACTCGCCGGGACTTCATCCGCATCGGGGCGGGCGCTGCCGGCTCGATGGCCCTGCCCGGGCTGGTCAGCAGCGCTTGGGCCGCGGACCAACCGCCGATCGGCACCTGGCCGGCCGGTGCGCAGGGCGATTCGGTCTTCATCGGCATCTCGGTGCCGCGCACCGGCACCTATGCGCTGCAGGGCGAGGACGAACTCAAGGGCTACCAGCTCGCGATCGAGCACATCAACGAAGGCCATCCGCTGATCAAGGCGATCTCGCCCAAGACGACGAAGGGCGTGCTCGGCAAGCAGCTGAAGTACGGTGTGGCGGACTCCGCCGCGAAGCCGAACGACGCCGTGCAGGCGCAGCAGCGTTTCATCACCGAGAACAAGGCGATCATGATCACCGGCGGCACGTCCAGCGCCGTGGCCGTGGCGCTGAACAAGCTCGCCCAGCGCGAGAAGGTGCTGTTCGTCTGCGGCATCTCCGGCTCCAACGACACGACGGGCAAGGACTGCGTGCGCTACGGCGTGCGCCAGAACTTCTACGGCGAGACGGCCGCGAACGCGATCGGCCCGGCGCTGCTGAAGGCCTACGGCAAGAACAAGAAGATGGCGTTCATGACGCCCGACTACACCTACGGCCACACCGTGACAAAGTCGGTCAGCGAGTACCTGACCAAGAACGGCGGCTGGCAGATGGTGACCAACCAGGTCTCGCCGCTCGGTGCGCCCGACTTCAGCTCCTACATCACCAACATCGCGAATTCGGGCGCCGAGTTCCTGATCAACGTGAACTGGGGCCACGACGCCGTGCTCTCGTGCCAGCAGGCCAAGCAGTTCGGGCTGCTGCCGAAGATGAAGCTGGTGATCCCCTACCAGATCCCGTTCCTCGCCCGCGAGGTCGGCCCCGAAATCACGGAAGGCGTGTACGCCGCCACGGATTTCTGGTGGACGATGGAGGACAAGCACCCGCTCGCCAAGCAATTCGTCGAGACATTCGAGAAGAAGTTCGGCTACAAGCCCGAGTGGGGCGCCGAGAACGCGTACATGGAGTTCGCGCTCTGGGCCGAGGCCGTCGAGCACGCCGGCTCGTTCTATCCGCCCGACGTGATCAAGTCGTACGAGTCGCCGCGCAAGCTCAACTCGTTCGTGGGTGACGTGCAGTGGCGTCCCGAGGACCACCAGCTGATCCGCCCCGTGATCATCGTGCGCGGAAAGGCCAAGAGCGCGATGCGCAACAAGGAAGACTTCTGGGAAGTGGTCGAGGAGGTGCCGGGCGCGGGCCTGATGCAAAAGCCCGATGCCTTCGGCTGCAACCTCGGCTCGTACACTTGACCAGTGCTGACCTGGTCGAACTTCCTATCGCAGCTTTTCAACGGCCTCGCCCTCGGCGCCCTGCTGGCGCTGATCAGTTCGGGGCTGACGATCATCTACGGCACCCTCGGCGTGCTGAACCTCGCGCATGGCGCGATGTTCATGCTGGGGGGTTATGCCGGCTTCGCGGCGTACCAGGCGACGGGGTCCTTCCTCGTCGCCCTCGCCGCGGGCACGTTGTTCGTCGGCATCGTGGGGCTGGTGATGGAGCGGGTGATCATCCGCCACTTCTACAGCCGGCCCGACGAGGACCAGCTGCTCGTGACGTTCGGCCTGTCGATCTGCTTCGTCGAGGCCGTGCGCCTGGTCTTCAGCAGCCAGTCGCACACGGTGCAGCCCCCGTCGATCTTCATGGGCATCACGAACCTCGGCGTGATGCTCTACCCGACCTACCGGCTGGCCGTCGTCGGCATCTGCGCAGTCGCCCTGCTCGTGCTCTACGTGATCCTGTACCGGACGCGCCTGGGCATGATCGTGCGGGCGGGCATCGACGACGCGGTGATGGTCGATTCGCTCGGGATCGACGTGTACCGCGTCTTCATGGTGGTCTTCGGCATCGGCGCGATGGCCGCGGGCTTCGCGGGCATCGTCAATGCGCCGGTCGTCTCGCTCACGCCTGAAGTCGGCGAAGCCATCCTCGTCCAGACCTTCGTCGTCGTCGTGATCGGCGGTGTCGGCTCGTTCCCGGGCGCCGTGCTCGGCGGCCTGATCGCCGGCGAAATCATCAGCTTGACCTCGATGGTCAACCCCAGTTACGCGTACGTGATGCTCTTTGCCGCAATGACACTCGTGCTGCTCGTCCGCCCGCGGGGCCTGCTCGGCGCACAGGGACGCACCTGATGACGCACCTGCTGCGGTGGCGTTTCCACCTGATCGCGGCCGCGTGCCTGATCGCGGCGCCCTACATCCTGCCCGAACTGAACGCGGCGCCGAACACGGTCAACCGCATTCTCGTGTGGGGCCTGTTCGGGCTCGGCTTCGACATCCTCTTCGGCTACACCGGGCTGCTGTCGTTCGGGCAGTCGGCGTTCTACGGCACGGGCGGCTTCGTTGCGGCGTACCTGCTCACGCGTGCCGGGTTCCCGTATGTGGTCCCCGCGTTGGTGATCGGCATGGTTGCAGCGGCCTTCGTCGGCTGGCTGATCGGCATGCTCGCGCTGCGGCGCACCGGCATCTACTTCGCGATGATCACCGTCGCCATCGCGGAGATCTTCTTCTTCGTCGAATTCAACCCACTGTCGGATTGGACCGGCGGCGAAAACGGCCTGCCCGGCGTGCCGACGCCGAGCATCAACCTGGGCTTCACCACCCTGAACTTCACGTCGGGCTGGTCGCTGTACCCGTTCCTCGCGTTCTGCTACTTCGTCGGGCTCGTGATCGCGCTGCGCATCGTGCGCTCGCCGGTCGGCGCGATCTTCGCGGCCATTCGCGAGAATCCGCTGCGCGCGCAGGCCGTGGGGCACAACGTGCATGCGTACAAGCTCACCGCTTTCGTCATCGCCGCGGCGTATGCGGGCATCGCGGGCGGCCTGCTCGGCGTGCTGCAAGGCTTCATGCCGCCCGACGCGTTCATGTTCGACACGTCGGGCCAGTTGATCATCCAGACCGCGATCGGCGGCCGGGGCACGCTGGTCGGCCCGCTCGTCGGTGCGGCCGTGTGGCTGTTCCTGCAGGACTTCCTGCAGGCGACGCTCAAGCTCGGAGCGGCCTGGAAGCTGGTGCTGGGGCTCGTGTTCGTGCTGCTGGTGTTCTTCCTGCGCACCGGCATCGTCGGCGCGATCCGCGATGCCTACAAGCGCATGGTCGAAGGTCGCGAAGTCCCCGCCGCCGCGCCGCCGCTTGCAAGCGAGCCTGCGACGGTTGCGCAGCGGCCCACGCACCATGCGGACGAATCGTTCCGGGGCCCGGTCCTGCAGGTGGTGGCGCTGACGAAGCACTTCGGCGGCGTGATCGCGAATGAAGGCATCGACTTCACCGTGAACGCAGGCGAGCTGCGCGGCATCATCGGCCCCAACGGCGCCGGCAAGTCGACGTTCTTCAAGATGCTCACGTGCGAGATGCCGCCCACGTCGGGCAAGATCGTGTTCGAGGGCCGCGACATCACCGGCATGAACGTCACGGATGTTTGCCAGCTCGGCCTGACCAAGAGCTACCAGGTCAACCAGCTGTTCAACCGCCTCACCGTGCGCGAGAACATCACCATCGCGGCACTGGCGGGGTTGCGCGGCAAGTTCAAGCTCGACCTGTTCCGCCGCCTGGACCGCCTGCCCGGCCTGAACGAGCTGGTGGACCGCAAGCTGCGGCTGGTGAACCTGGAGGACCGCGCGCATGCGCCCGTCTCGCAACTCGCTTACGGCGAGAAGCGGCGGCTGGAGATCGGCTTGGCCCTCGCATCGTCGCCGAGCCTGCTGCTGCTGGACGAGCCGCTGGCAGGCATGAGCCCGAGCGAGCGCGTTGAAACGGTGAAGTTGCTGAAGTCGATCGCGAAGGGCCGCACCCTCGTCGTCATCGACCACGACATGGACGCGTTGTTCGAACTCGCGGGCCGCATCACCGTCCTGCAGGAAGGCCGGCTGCTCGTCGAAGGCACGCCCGAAGAGATCAAGGGCAACGCGCAAGTGCAGGAAGCCTACCTGGGCGGCGTGCACGAGGTGGCGTCATGAGCCTGCTCGAAGTCACGGGCCTGAACAGCTACTACGGCGATTCGCACATCCTGTTCGACGTGTCGCTGCGCGTCGAGAAGAACGAAGTGGTCGCGCTGCTCGGCCGCAACGGGGCGGGCAAGAGCACCACCTTGAAGAGCCTGATGGGCGTGGTGACGCCGCGCGCCGGGTCCGTCGTGCTCGATGGCGTGGAGCTCGCCGGAAGGAAGAGCCACGCGATCGCGCGCGCAGGCATGCAGCTGGTGCACGAGGAGCGGCGCATCTTCGGCAGCCTGAGCGTGGAAGAAAATCTCGTGCTCGCGAGCCTGTCGGCGCGCAACCGCTGGCCGCTCGCGCGCGTCTACGAGATGTTCCCGCGCCTGAAGGAGCGGCGCGACAGCCGAGGCACCGACCTGTCCGGCGGCGAGCAGCAGATGCTCGCCATCGGCCGCGCGCTCATCCGCGACCCGAAGATCGTGCTGCTGGACGAGCCGTTCGAAGGCCTCGCCCCCGTGATCGTGCGCGACCTGATGAATGCCTGCCGCGAACTCGCCGCCGCCGGCCAGACGATCGTGCTCGTCGAACAGAACCTCGCCGCGACGCTCGCGCTGGCAACGCGCATCTACATCATCAACAACGGCCACATCGTCCACGAAGGACCGGCCGGGGAACTGAAGAACCAGCCCGACCTGCTGCAGCGCTACCTCGGTGTCTGATCGCGGGCGTTGAATTGCGGCCGTCTGCCGCAAAATGTCCGCCATGAGCAATCCCCTCCTCGATTTCACCGGTCTGCCGCTGTTCGACCAGGTTCGGCCCGCGCACGTCGCGCCGGCAATGGACCAGCTTCTGGCGCAGGCCGACGCCGCGCTCCAGGCGGTCACCTCGCCGCAGTTCCCCACCGACTGGAACGAGATCGCGAAAGTCCTCGACGTCGCGACCGAGAAGCTCGGGCGCGCCTGGGGCGTCGTGAGCCACCTGAACGCGGTCGCCGACACGCCCGAGCTGCGCGCCGCGTACAACGAGTCGCTGCCGAAGGTCACCGAGTTCTGGACGCGCCTCGGGTCCGACGAGCGCCTGTACGCGAAGTACAAGGCGATCGATCCGTCCACGCTCGGCGCCGAACAGGCGCAGGCCTGGAAGAACGCGATGCGCGATTTCGTCCTCGGCGGCGCCGAGCTGCAGGGCGCGGCGAAGGAGCGCTACGCGCAGATCCAGGAGAAGCAAGCGGAGCTCTCGCAGAAATTCAGCGAGAACGCGCTCGATGCGACGGACGCCTTCGCGTATTGCGCGAGCGCGAGCGAGATCGCGGGCTTGCCCGAAGACGTCGTGGAAGCCGCGCACGCCGCGGCGCAGGCCGACGGCAAGGACGGCTACAAGCTCACGCTGAAGATGCCGTCGTACATGCCCGTCATGCAGTTCGCGCACGACCGCGCATTGCGCGAGCGCATGTACCGCGCGTACGTGACGCGCGCCAGCGACCAGGGCGACCCGAAGCTGGACAACACGGCGATCATCCGCGAGATCCTGCAACTGCGTGAGGAAGAAGCGAAGCTGCTCGGCTACCGCAACTTCGCCGAGGTGTCGCTGGTGCCGAAGATGGCCGATTCGCCGCAGCAGGTGGTCGCTTTCCTGCGCGACCTCGCGAGCAAGGCGCGTCCCTACGCCGGGAAGGACGTCGCCGACATGCGCGACTTCGCGGCGCGCCAGATGGACCTGCGCGAGCCGCAATCGTGGGACTGGACGTACATCGCCGAGCGCCTGAAGGAAGAGCGCTATGCCTTCAGCGAGCAGGAGGTCAAGCAGTACTTCACCGCGCCGAAGGTGCTGGCGGGCCTGTTCCAGATCGTGCAGACGCTGTTCGAGGTGACGCTGCGCAAGGACAACGCGCCCGTGTGGAACCCCGGCGTGGAGTTCTATCGCATCGAGCGCGACGGGGAGCTCGTCGGCCAGTTCTACCTCGACCCGGCCGCGCGCACGGGCAAGCGTGGCGGTGCATGGATGGACGACGTGCGCGCGCGCTGGCTGCGGCCCGACACGGGCAAGCTGCAGACGCCCATCGCGCACCTCGTGTGCAACTTCGCGGAAGGCGCCAGCGGCAAGCCGCCGCTGCTCACGCACGACGACGTCATCACGCTGTTCCACGAGTTCGGCCACGGCCTGCAGCACATGCTCACGCGCGTCAACGAGCACGAGGTGTCCGGCATCAGCGGCGTCGAGTGGGACGCGGTGGAGCTCCCGAGCCAGTTCATGGAGAACTTCTGCTGGGAGTGGAGCGTGCTGCGCCACATGACGGCGCACGTCGACACGGGCGAACCGCTGCCGCGCGAGCTGTTCGACAAGATGCTCGCAGCGAAGAATTTCCAGAGCGGGCTCGCGACCCTGCGGCAGATCGAATTCGGCCTCTTCGACATGCTGCTGCACACCGACCACGATCCACGCGGTGACTTCCTGCACTTGCTGGACCAGGTCCGCGCGGAAGTCGCGGTGCTCCAGCCCCCGCCCTTCAGCCGCACGGCCCACACGTTCAGTCACATCTTCGCGGGCGGCTACGCGGCGGGCTACTACAGCTACAAGTGGGCCGAGGTCCTGAGCGCCGACGCTTATGCGGCTTTCGAGGAGACCGCGGGTGAAAATGGCTTGCCAAGCACCGAGACCGGGCGAAAATACCGGCAGGCGATCCTGGAGACGGGGGGCAGCCGGCCCGCGATGGAGTCCTTCAAGGCTTTCCGCGGCCGCGAGCCGACACTCGACGCGCTCCTGCGCCACCAAGGCATGACCTGAAACGAAGAGGGTCTGTTTTCCAGACCGGAGAGGACGACACAGATGGTTCTGGCCCGCCCAATTGCCGCTGCCGGCGCGCTCGCCCTGCTGCTCGGGGGCGCTGCATCCGATGCATGCGCGCAACAGATCTACAAGATCGTCGGGCCCGACGGCCGGGTGACTTTCTCCGACCAGCCGCCCGCCACCTCGAAGGCCGAGGCGGCCAAGGTCGTCACCATGAACGCGGAAGGCGGCACCCCCATCGCCTCGCTGCCGTTCGAGCTGCGCCAGGCGGCGCAGCGCTACCCGGTCACGCTGTACACGTCGCCCGGTTGCGGCACGTGCGCGCAGGGGCGTTCGTTCCTGATGGCGCGCGGCATCCCGTTCTCGGAGAAGACCATCTCCACCAAAGAAGATGCCGATGCGCTGGCCCGCCTGGCGGGAACGCAGAGCGTGCCGCTGCTCATGATCGGCGGCCAGCAGCTCAAGGGCTATTCGGACAGCGAATGGGCGCAGTTCCTCGACGCGGCAGGCTATCCGCAATCGTCGCAACTGCCCGGGTCGTACGTGCCGCCGCCGGCGCAACCCCTGGTCGCGGTCGACCAGCGCGCGTCCACGCCGTCCACTGGCGCAAACGGCACCGCCAACGGCAGGCAGCAGCGACCCCGGCCGGAACAACCGCCGCCGCAGCCCACGGGCGACAATCCGGCCGGCATCACGTTCTGACCTAGAACGTCAGCGTCTTCACGCCCGCCGCCGTGCCGAGCAGGCACACCGCGGCTTTCTGGTGCGCGAACACGCCCACCGTCACCACGCCCGGCCACTGGTTCACTTCGCTCTCGAAGGCCAGTGGGTCGCGCAGCGCGAGGCCGCTCACATCCAGGATCTGCTGGCCGTTGTCCGTGGCGAGCGGCGCCGCGCCGTTCATGCGCAGCTTCGCCGTGCCGCCCATCGCCGCGAACTGGCGCGCGATGCGACGCGCGGCCATCGGGATCACCTCGACCGGCACCGGGAACTTGCCGAGCACGTCGACGAGCTTCGATTCGTCGGCGATGCACACGAAGCGTTTCGATTGCGCCGCGACGATCTTCTCGCGCGTGAGCGCCGCGCCCCCGCCCTTGATCATGCAGCCGCGCGAATCGATTTCGTCGGCGCCGTCGATGTAGACGGACAGCATGTCGACTTCATTGGAATCGAACACCTTCACGCCGATCGCGCGCAGCCGCTCGGTCGACGCGACCGAACTCGAGACCGCGCCGGGGATGCTGTCCTTCACGGACGCGAGCGCGTCGATGAACTTGTTGACCGTCGAGCCCGTGCCCACGCCCACGATCTCGCCGGGCACGACGTACTGCAATGCGGCCTGGCCGACGAGGGCCTTGAGTTCGTCCTGTGTCATAGTGCCCAATTATGTGCGCTCGCAGCACTTCACCATGTCGCTCCTCCCCTACTCGCTCGCCCGGCCCTTCCTCTTCGGCCTCGATCCCGAAACCGCGCACGACCTGACGCTCCAGTCCCTCGCACTGCTGCAGGGCACGCCGCTCAAGTGGGCTTATTGCAATGCGTTCGTCGACGACCCGGTGACGCTGGCGGGCATCACGTTCCCGAATCGCGTCGGGCTCGCGGCGGGCCTGGACAAGAACGCACGCTGCATCGACGGGCTCGGCTCGCTGGGCTTCGGCTTCGTCGAAGTCGGCACCGTCACTCCCAAGCCGCAGCCGGGCAACCCGAAGCCGCGCATGTTCCGCCTGCCGCAGGCCAACGCACTGATCAACCGGCTGGGATTCAACAACGACGGCCTCGAAGCGTTCATCGCCAACGTCCGGCAGTCGTCGTTCCGCAGCAAGGGGCGCATCCTCGGGCTGAACATCGGCAAGAACGCCACGACGCCGATCGGGCGGGCCACGAGCGACTACCTCATCGGGCTCGAAGGCGTCTATCCGCACGCGGACTACGTCACCGTCAACATCTCTAGCCCCAACACCGAGAACCTGCGGACGCTGCAATCCGACGCCGCGCTCGACGCGCTGCTCGGCGCGATCGCGACGAAGCGCGAAGCGCTCGCGCGCCGGCAAGACCGGCGTGTCCCCGTGTTCGTGAAGATCGCGCCCGACCTCGACGCAGCGCAGGTGCAGGTGATCGCGGCGGCGCTCAAGCGCCACGGCATGGACGGCGTGATCGCGACCAACACCACCCTCGGGCGCGACGCGGTCCAGGGCCTGCCGCATGCCGATGAAACGGGTGGGTTGAGCGGCGCGCCGGTGTTCGAGCCGAGCAACCGCGTGATCCGCCTGCTGCGCGCCGCGCTCGGGCCGCGATTCCCGATCATCGGCGTCGGCGGCATCATGGGCGCGAAGGATGCAGCTGCGAAGGTCGAAGCCGGCGCGGACGTCGTGCAGGTCTACACCGGCCTGATCTATCGCGGCCCCGCCCTCGTCGACGAAGTCGCGCGGGCGCTCAAGGCACTTCAGAAGCGGTAGACCGCCTGCGCCTTCACGGTGACCGTGCGTCCCGGCGCCGGCTCGAAATAGCGGCCATTGCCTTCGTTGACGATCACCGAGCCGGCGTAACGCCGGTCCATCACGTTGTCCACGCGCACGCCGGCGGAGTATTTCCAGCGGCCCACCTCGCTCGCATACGCGGCGTACAACGCGAGGGTCGAAAACGCGGGTGCGGCTTCGCTGTTCGCGTCATTGGCGAACACGCGGCTCGAATGCCGCAATTCCGCGCCCGCGCGCCAACCGTGCTCCGGTTGCCAGCCGAAATCGATCGCGGTGGACGACCGGGCGGTCCCCGGGATGCGATTGCCCGAGGGAACCACGACGGACGGCGTCGTACACGGCGCCGCGACGCAAGTGAGGAACGCATCGGCGTAGCGCGCGTCGAGCCAGGTCTGCGCAGCCTGCAGGATCCAATCGGACGGCAGGTGCACGATCGCGTCGAGCTCGGCCCCGCGCCGCCGCGTCGCCCCGGCGTTGCCGAACGTGCTGCGGCCGCCGCTGTTCGTCTGCGTGACGAGCTCGTCGCGGGTACGGGTCTCGAAGACCGCAGCGTTCCAGCTGAAATTCTCGCCGCGTCCCTTCAGCCCGGCTTCGACGTTGTTGCTGTGCGAAGGCTTCAGGTCGAGGTTCAGGCCGGGCGCGCCGCTGGGCTGGTAGGCGAGCTCGTTGAACGTCGGCGTCTCGAAGCCCCGGCCGTAGGCGGCGTACACGTGCAACCGCGGGGAGACCGCGAACATCGCGGCCGCCGCGGGCAGCGTCGCCGAATACGTGATGCGCCCGCTGTCGTCGCCATTCGGGCCCACGATGTAGTGGTCGTGCGATGCGAAGCGAACGGAGCTGTGGCGCACGCCGGCCGTGATCGTCCATTGGTCCGTCGGCTTCCACTCGCCCTGCACATAGGGATCGACATCGGTCACGCGATTGTCCTCGTCGCGGCGCAGCGCACCTTCGACGCCGGGCGTCGCGCCGCTGAAGTTCTGCCAGCCCTGGCGGTGTTCGCCCATCGTGTCGACCGACAGGCCGGCCACCCACTCGAATTGCGAATCGCCCTTGCGGGTCCAGCGCAGGTCGCCTCCCGCGTATTCGCGCGCGAGCCCGATCACACCGCCCGGGTGCAACGGGTTCGACTGCACGGCGATGGGAATCGCCTGGTACTGCACGGTCGTGCGGTCGCCCGCGTACACCAGCGCACGCACGGTGTCGCCGGTGCCGATCTTCGCTTCGTGGATCGCACCGGCCTGCTGCTGGTGCACGGTCTTGCGCGTGTCGAATGCGAGCGCCGATGGGTCGACGCTGCGCGGCGCCGATTCGAACTGCGAACGCGTGAGGCCCAGCGGATCGTCGGCGCTGAGGTCGACCGAGTTCGCCACGAGGGTCCACGTCCGTCCGGCTGCGGGTTCGAAGTCGAGCCGGGCATTGCCGATGTCGCGCGCGACCGAGCTGTGATCGCGCGACCCGTCGAAGCCGAGATGATTCGCGCTCACCACGTAGCGCATCGACGGCGTCGCGCTCGATGCGCTCAAGCCTGGATGCCACAGGCCATTGCTGCCCGAAATGAGCGAACCGGAGATTTCGGGCGGCCCGTCGGCGCGCTGCGTGGTGACCTGCACGACACCGCCGGACGAATTGCCGTACAGCACGGAGAACGGCCCGCGCAGCACTTCGATCTTGCCGACGGTCGCGAGATCGATGTGCGAGAGCTGCCCCTGCCCGTCCGGCATCGTCGCCGGAATGCCATCGACGTAGATGCGCACACCGCGCACGCCGAACGTGGAGCGCGCGCCGAACCCGCGGATCGACAGCTGCAGGTCCTGCGCGAAGTTCTGCCGGTCGCGCACCACGATGCCGGGGACGGCCGCAAGCGACTCCGCGATGTTGACCTCCGCTCGCGCGGCGCCGCGCACTGCATCGCCGTCGACCACCGACACCGACGCGGGCACGTCGAACGGATTCGCCTCGGTGCGCGTGGCCGTCACGGTCACCGGCGGCAGCGTCTGCGCGACACAGGGCGCGACAGCCAGCGCGGCGCTAATCGCCCAGCAGCGCGAGGACATGGTCGCCGATCGCCAGCGAGCTCGTGAGCCCGGGCGATTCGATGCCGAAAAGATTCACGAGGCCCCGCACCGAATGCAGTGCCGGGCCATCGATGCGGAAATCCGGCGCGGCTTCGCCGG
>DATBPW010000286.1:0-3982 GCA_036561125.1 Ramlibacter sp.
GCTTGCACCATGCGCTCGCTCTCGGCGTCGAGCGCGCTGGTGGCTTCGTCGAGCAGCAGCAGCGGCGGGTTCTTGAGGATCGCGCGCGCGATGGCGATGCGCTGGCGCTGGCCGCCGGAGATGCGCACGCCGCGCTCGCCGAGGAACGTGCCGTAGCCTTCGGGCAGCGCGGTGATGAAGTCGTGCGCGAACGCCGCCTGGGCCGCGGCGATCACCTCGGCGTCGCTCGCGCCGGGGCGGCCGTAGCGGATGTTCTCCAGCGCGCTGGCCGAGAAGATCACCGGTTCCTGCGGCACCACGGCCATGCGCGAGCGCAGGTCGTGCAGCGACACGTCGCGCGTCGACGCGCCATCCACCACGATGCGGCCGGCCTGCGGATCGTAGAAACGCAGCAGCAACTGGAAGACGGTCGTCTTGCCCGCGCCGCTCGGCCCGACGAGCGCGACGGTCTCGCCCGCACCGACGCGCAGGTTGAAATGCGACAGCGCCGGCGTCAGGGGCCGCGAGGGATAGTGGAAGGTGATGTCTTCGAACGCGACCTCGCTGCCGCCATGGGGCGCGTCGAAGCGCGACGGATGCTCGGGCGACGCGACGGGTGAGCGCGCGTCGAGCAGCTCCATCAGCCGTTCGGTGGCGCCGGCGGCGCGCAGCAGGTCGCCGTAGACCTCGCCGAGCACCGCGACCGCGCCGGCGAGGATGATCACGTACACCACGGTCTCACCGAGCTGGCCCGCGGTGATGTGGCCGGCGATCACGGCTTGCGTGCCCTGGTACAGCCCCCACAGCAGCAACCCGGCGGTCGCGATGATCACGAACGCGACCATCACCGCGCGTGCCTTCGTGCGGCGGATGCCGGTGTCGAACGCACCCTGCGTCGCGTCGTCGAAGCGCTGCGCCTCGCGCGACTCCGCCGTGTAGCTTTGCACGACCGGGATCGCGTTGAGCACTTCGGCCGCGATCGCGCTCGAATCGGCGACGCGGTCCTGGCTGGCGCGCGACAGGCGCCGCACGCGCCGGCCGAACCACGACGCGGGCAGGACCACGACGAAGACGATCAGCAGCACCTGCGTCATCACGTACGGATTGGTCCACACCAGCATGAACAGCGCGCCCAGGCCCATCACCGTGTTGCGCAGCCCGAGGCTCAGTTGCGAGCCGACGACCGTCTGCACGAGCGTGGTGTCGGTCGTCAGGCGCGAGAGCACCTCGCCGGTCTGCGTGGTCTCGAAGAATTCCGGGCTTTGCTCGAGCACGTGCGCGTACACGGCGTTGCGCAAGTCGGCCGTGACGCGTTCGCCCAGCCAGCTCACGGTGTAGAAGCGCGCCGCCGAAAAGATGCCCAGCGCCACCGCGACGCCGAACAGCTCGAGGAAGTGCGCGCGCAGCGCGAGCGCGCGATCGCCCGCACCCGGGGACGCGGCGCCGCCGTCGATCAAGCCGCGCAGCGCGACCGGGAAGAGCAGCGTCGCCGCCGCCGCGAGGACGAGCAGCACACCCGCGAGCACGATGCGTGCGCGGTAAGGCTTGAGGAAGGGAAGCAGCCCGGACAACGCCCGCGGCGATGCCTTCACGGCGGGGACGGGCAGGGCGAGGGTAGCCATTTCGAGCCAGTGTAGCGGCGCCGTATGAGCCCCACGTGAGCAGCAGCGCGCTCGATAATCGGCTGATGGTGCGCTTCGCATTCCGTGTGCTCGCGGCCGCGTGCGGGGCCGCATTGTCGCTCGCGGCGTGCAAGCCCGCGCTGCAGGCCGTGTCGGGCTCCTCCGATTCCGACGAGATCGTGAAGCTGCGGGCCGAGGTCGCAAAGCTGCGCGAGGAGAACGCGCAGTTGCGCCTGACGCCCGAGCGCCTCGCGGGCGAGGTCGACGGCGCGATCCGCTCCGGCAACGAGGAGAAGGCGCTGGTCGCGTACAAGCAGCTCGCGGACAACTTCCCGGTCGCGGGCGAAACCGACCAGATGAAAAAGCGGCTCGAAGCCTTCGTCACGCAGCGGCGCACGCAGGAGGAAAGCGCCAAGCGTCTCGCCGCGCTCGGGTTCAAGGGCTTGCCGGTGACCCCGTCGTTCGCCAGCCAGGACACGGCGGTCACGTTGACGTCGGTCGCAGTGGCCAGGCGCTGGATCTTCGATTCGTGGGGCGACGGCTGGCGCTTCCTCGATGCGGAGAAGGACCGCAAGATGCTCGTCGCGCGCATGAACGTCGCGAGCAGCCAGAAGGAGCCACCCTTGTTCGGCATCGCGGCGTACACGCCCGACGGCGGCAAGCTCACGCGGCTGGGCGAGTTGCACTACCGGTTCGCACGCTGGAGCAGCTACGCCGCCTTTCTCGGCACGACGGCCGACTACCGCAACCAGTTCAGCCACGCGTCGAAGATCCCGTTCACGGCCGGCGTGTCGCTCGCCGAAGCCCAGCTCAAGCGCCGGCCGATCTATCTCGTGGCGACCAACGAGGGCTGCAACACGCAGCACGCGCAGCCGTTCGGGCAGCCGCCGCTCTTCTACCAGCCGGCTGCCTGCAAGAGCCTGAAGGATTCGCTCACCCTGGATGACTTCCGATCGGGGGCGCTCGCCGTGCTCAAGCGCATCGATTAGTGCGCGCCCGAGTCTCTTTCGTCTTACAGTTGCCCGGGCAAAAGACGCCTTGACAATATCTGCCTAGGCAACTAATATTCGCGGCCATGAGCACTGCCGCGAACACCCGCCGCCCCGCGCCGCGCCCCGCCAAGGCGCCCGCGCCGCCGGCGTTCTACCGGCCCGACAGCTGGAAGCGCGAGGACAGCATCGGCTACCTGATGGGCCGGATCATGACCCTCGTGAAGGAGGCCGTGGACGTCGAGCTCGCGCCCACCGGCCTGACGCACGCGCAGTGGGTGCCGCTGATGAAGGTCTGGCTCGGCGAGGCATCCACCGTCGCGGAGCTCGCGCGCGAGACGCAGGTCGACGTCGGTGCGATGACGCGCACGCTGGACCGTCTCGAGATGAAGGGCCTCGTGCGGCGAGTTCGCTCCAGCGAAGACCGCCGCGTCGTCAACGTCGAGCTCACCGACGACGGCCGCGCCACCGCCAAGGAAATCCCCGCCGTGCTGTGCCGCGTGCAGAACACGCACCTGCGCGGCTTCACGCACGACGAATGGCAGCAGCTCAGGACGCTGCTGCGCCGCGTCCTCGAAACGTCCCTCGAACTCAGAGAACAACGGGAAGGAAACACGCCATGACCCGCGTCATGCACCGTGCGCGCCTGGGCGCGCTGGCGGCCGCCGTGCTGCTCTCGGCCTGCGCCGACATGAAGGGCATCGCCTCGCACTCGACGATGCGCTCGAACGAATCCGTCGGCCTGGCGCCCGGCAGCGCGCCGTCGTTCGCCGTCCACACCGAATGGTGGAAGGATTTCGGCGACGACAACCTCGATCGCCTGGTCGCGCAGGCGCTTGCCGGCAACCCGAGCCTGAAGATCGCGCAGGCGCGGCTGGCGAAAGCGCAGGCCGCTGCGGAAGGTGCGCGCGCCGGCCTGCTGCCGCAGCTGGGCCTCCAGGCCGATTCGCAGCGCCAGAAATTCAGCGCCAACAACATCTACCCGCCGCCGATCGGCGGGTCGGTCGTCACGCTCAACACGCTGCAGCTCAACGGCAGCTGGGAGCTGGACTTCTTCGGCAAGAACCGCGCTGCGCTCAATGCATCGCTGTCCGGCGCGCAAGCAGCGCAAGCCGATGCCGATGCCGCGCGCGTGCTGCTGGCCACCAACGTCGCGCGCGCCTATTTCCAGCTCGCGCGCATGAACGACGACCTGACGGTCGCCAAGCGCACGCTCGCGCAGCGCGAAGAATCGCTGCGCCTGGTGCAGGACCGTGTGCGCGCGGGCCTGGACAGCAACCTCGAGTGGCGCCAGAGCGAAGGCGCACTGCCCGAAGCGCGCCAACAGATCGAGGCGATCAACGAACAAGTGGATATCGCGCGCCATGCGATCGCCGACCTCATCGGCGCGGG
>DATBPW010000287.1:0-6490 GCA_036561125.1 Ramlibacter sp.
GTTGTACGTGAGCTGGCAGCCGACGCCGCAGAACGGGCACACCGATTCGACTTGCTTGTCGGGCACGTTCAGCGCGACGTCGCGCGCCGGCATGAGCGCGCCGGTGGGGCACGCCTGCACGCACTCGCCGCAGGCGACGCACGTGGACACGCCCATCGGGTCGTCCATGTCGAACACGATCTTCTCGCGCTCGCCGCGGTAGGCGAGGCCGATGACGTCGTTCACCTGCTCTTCACGGCAGGCGCGCAGGCAGCGCGTGCACTGGATGCACGCGTCGAGGTTCACCGCGATCGCGGGGTGCGAATAGTCGGCCGGCACCTGGCCGCGCGATTCAAAGCGGGGCTTGCCCACCTCGAGCTTCGCGGCCCATTGGTCGAGTTCGTTGTCGCGCGTGTACTCGCGCTCGGGCATGTCCGCGAGCAGCAGCTCGAGCACCAGCTTCTGCGAGGCGACCGCGCGCTCGCTCTTAGTGCTCACTTCCATCCCGTTGGACGGGTTGCGGCAGCAGCTCGGGGCGAGCACGCGCTCGCCCTTGATCTCGACCATGCACGAGCGGCAGTTGCCGACCTTGTCCAGGCCCGGCTTGTAGCAAAGGCGGGGGATCTCCACGCCCATGTCGTCGGCGATCTCGATGATCGTGCGGTTCGCGGGCGCGGTGACGTCGCGCCCGTCGAGCTTGAACGTGACGGTGGGCGCGGCGACCTGCGCGAGTTCCGCTCTCGTGACGGCGTTCATGTTTCAACCTCTTGAACAGCCGGACGCAGAAGTCGCAGAAGTTCCGCAAAAGCCGCAGAAAAGAGTTCTTCTGCGAGTTCTGCGAGGTTTCCGCGACTTCTGCGTCCGGCTGTTTTGTTTTTCATCCCAGTTCCTGCGGGAAGTACTTCACCACGCAATCGACCGGGTTCGGCGCTGCTTGCCCCAGCCCGCAGATCGACGCGTCGCGCATCACCTGTGAGAGTTCCGCGAGCAACTCGCGGTTCCATTGCGGCTTCTCGATCAGCGTGAGCGTCTTCGCGGTGCCCGAGCGGCACGGCGTGCACTGGCCGCACGACTCGTCGCGGAAGAAGCGGACCAGGTTGCGCGCGGCGTCCATCGCCGTGTCCTGGTCGGACAGCACCACGATCGCGGCCGAGCCGATGAAGCAACCGTAAGGCTGCAGCGTGTCGAAGTCGAGCGGGATGTCGTTCATCGCGGCGGGCAGGATGCCGCCCGACGCGCCACCGGGCAGGTAGCCGTAGAACTTGTGCCCGCTTTGCATGCCGCCGCAGTGGTCGTCGATCAACTGCTGGATCGTGATGCCCGCGGGTGCGAGCTTCACGCCGGGGCTCTTGACGCGGCCCGAGACGGAGAAGGACCGCAGGCCCTTGCGTCCGTTCGCGCCCTGCGACGAGAACCAGTCGGCGCCGCGCTCGAGCAGGTCGCGCACCCAGTAGAGCGTCTCGAAGTTGTGTTCCAGCGTCGGCCGGCCGAACAGGCCCACTTGCGCGACGTAGGGCGGGCGCAGGCGCGGCATGCCGCGCTTGCCTTCGATCGATTCGATCATCGCGGACTCTTCGCCGCAGATGTACGCGCCGGCGCCGCGGCGCAATTCGATTTTCGGCAGGCCCTGCGATGGCGGCTGCGCCTGCAGGCGCGCGAGCTCGCGCTCGAGCAGCGTGCGGCAGCCGTGGTATTCGTCGCGCAGGTAGATGTAGATCGCGTCGATGCCCACCGCCCACGCGGCGATCAGCATGCCTTCGAGGAAACGGTGCGGGTCGCGCTCCAGGTACACGCGGTCCTTGAACGTGCCGGGCTCGCCTTCGTCGATGTTGACGGCCATGAGGCGCGGAGCAGGCTCGGCACGCACGATCTTCCATTTGCGGCCGGCCGGAAAGCCCGCGCCGCCGAGGCCGCGCAAGCCCGAGGCTTCCATCGTGGCGATCACGTCGTCGATGGAGCGCTTGCCCGCGAGGCAGTCTTCCAGCGTCTTGTAGCCGCCTGCAGCGCGGTACTGCGAGAGATCGACGTACGGTTCGGGCTCGTGCTTCGCAGCGCCGGCCTTGACCGTCGATGCGACCTTGTCGAGCGTCGCATTCGGCACCGGGTTCTGGCCGACGACGGCGGCCGGCGCCTGTTCGCAGCGGCCGATGCACGGCGCGGCGATCACGCGCACGTTCGCGCCGAGCAAAGCCGGCAGCTTCGCGAGCAGGTCTTGCGCGCCGGCCATCTCGCACGACAGCCCGTCGCACACGCGCACGGTCAGCGAGGGCGGATCGGTCTCGCCTTCCTTGACGATGTCGAAGTGGTGATAGAAGGACGCGACCTCGAACACCTCGCTTTGCGCCATGCGCATCTCTTCCGCCAGCGCGGACAGGTGCGCGGACGACAGGCGCCCGAAGCGGTCCTGGATGCGGTGGAGGTGCTCGATGAGAAGGTCGCGGCGCCGCGGCGCGTCGCCCAGCAAGTCACGGATTTCCGTGACTGCCGCGGCGTCGGGGCGGCGGCCCTTGGGGCCGCGCCGCTTGCGGTCGCGCATCTCCTCCCGCGAGAGGGCTATGGGGATGATGCGTGATTGCACTTGCTTTTATTTCGGCAGGAGCCCTGCGGCCCGTGCCCACTGGTACTTCGCGCCGAGGATTTCCACCGGGATCTCCGTGGAATAAGCGTACGCCGGAATGCCGTTTTCGTACAAGTACTGCGCGGCTTCCTCGACCTCGACGTCACCCGCGAGCGACGCGACCACGGGCTTGACCTTGCCCTTTTCCTTCATCTCGTTCACGACCTGCACCATGTTCTTCGCGAACACCATGGGCGGCGTGACGATGGTGTGCCAGTAGCCGAGGATCAGCGCGTGGATGCGATCGTCCTCGAGGCCGAGGCGCACCGTGTTCACGTACGTGATCGGCGGCTCGCCGCCGGTGATGTCCACCGGGTTGCCGGCCGCGCCGAACGGCGGGATGAACTTGCGGAACGCCGCGTCGAGGTCGGCGGGCATCGGCTTCATCAGCTTCAGGCCGTTGACCACGCACGCGTCGGACAGCAGCACGCCGGAGCCGCCCGCGCCCGTGATGATCACCACGTTCTCGCCCTTGGGCGTCGGCAGGATCGGCACGCCGCGCGAGAAGTCGAGCATCTGGCGCAGGCTGTTGGCGCGAATCACGCCGGACTGGCGCAGCACGTCGTCGTAGATCTTGTCGGTGCCGGCGACGGCGCCGGTGTGCGACGCCGCGGCCGCGGCGCCCATCGCCGTGCGGCCGGCCTTGAGCATGATCACGGGCTTCTTCTTCGACACGCGCTTGGCGACTTCCGCGAATGCGCGGCCGTCCTTCAGGTCTTCCGCGTGTTGCGCGATCACCGTCGTGTTGTCGTCCTGTTCGAAGAACAGGAGCAGGTCGTCCTCGTCGATGTCCGACTTGTTGCCCAGGCCGACGATCGCCGACACGCCCATCTTCGCGCTGCGCGAGTAGCCGATGATGGCCATGCCGATGCCGCCCGACTGCGACGACAGCGCGGTGCTGCCCTTGTAGTCGTACGCGGTGCAGAACGTGGCGCACAGGTCCGACGGCGTGTAGTAGAAGCCATAGATGTTCGGCCCCATCAGGCGGATGTTGTACTCGCGCCCGATCTTCTGCAGTTCTTCCTGGCCTTCGACGTTGCCGGTCTCGCCGAAGCCCGACGGGATCAGGATCGCGCCGGCGATCTTCTTCTCGCCGCATTCCTTCAGCGCGCCGGCAACCAGCGCCGCGGGGATCGCGAACACCGCGGTGTCGATGTCGCCGGGCACGTCCTTCACGCTCTTGTACGCGGTGATGCCCATGATCTCGCCGCCCTTGGGCGTGATCGGGTAGATCTTGCCCTTGTAGCCGCCGTTGATCAGGTTCTTCATCACCGAGTTGCCGATCTTGCCGGCCTGGTCGGACGCGCCGATCACCGCGACCGCCTTCGGCTTCATGATGCGGTTCATCGAGGCGACGACGTCTTTTTCTTCCGGGCGATAGCGCTTGGGCTTCGGCGTGAAGTTCACGACGATGCGCACGTCGGCGGCGATGGCGCCGTTCTCGCTGGCGAACACCGGGTTCAGGTCCATCTCGGAAATTTCCGGGAAGTCCGAGACCAGCTGCGACACGCGCACGATCATGTCCTGCAGCGCTTCGCGGCTCACCGGCTTGCCGCCGCGCACGCCGCGCAGCATCTCGGCCGCCTGGATGCCGTCGAGCATCGAGGCCGCGTCGTCCTTCGTCGCGGGTGCGAGGCGGAACGTGACGTCCTTGAGCACTTCGACCAGCACGCCGCCCATGCCGAATGCCACGAGCTTGCCGAAGCTGTCGTCGCTGGTCGCGCCGATGATGACTTCCTGGCCGCCCTTGATCATCTGCTGCACCTGCACGCCGACGATCTTGGCATCCGACTTGTACTTCTTCGCGTTGGCGATGATCTGCTCGTATGCGGTGACGGCTTCATCCGCCGACTTCACGCCGACGATCACGCCGCCGGCTTCGGTCTTGTGCAGGATGTCGGGCGACACGATCTTCATCACCACGGGGAAACCCATGGACTGCGCCATCTTCGACGCGTCGGCGGCGCTCGTCGCGGTGCCTTCGCCCGGCACCTTGATGCCGTAGGCGTCGCACACCAGCTTGCCTTCGGGCGCCGTGAGCGCATCGCGCTTCTCGGCCTTGACCTTGTCGAGGATCTCTCGGACCTTGTTCTTATCCATGTCGGTTCCTTTCAAATGACCTTCGATTCCTTGAGGTCGGCGATCTGCTGCTGCGTGTAGCCGAGTTGTTCGAGCACTTCGACGGTGTGCTCGCCGAGCAGCGGCGAGCGCTTGACGTCGGTCGGGCTGTCGGACAACTTGATGGGGTTGCCCACGCTGATGTACTTGCCACGCGTCGGGTGGTCCACTTCGACGACGGTGCCGGTGTCGCGCAGCGACTTCTCTTCGGCGATTTCCTTCATCGACAGGATCGGGCCGCACGGGATGTCGTACTTGTTCAGGATGTCCATGGCCTCGAACTTCGTCTTGGTCATGGTCCACTGCTCGATGCGGTCGAAGATTTCCTTCAGGTGCGGCAGGCGCGCCGGCGGCGTCGCGTACTTCGGGTCGGTGATCCAGTCTTCCTGGCCGATCACCTTGCAGATCGACGCCCACACCGGCGCCTGCGTGATGAAGTAGATGTACGCGTTGGGGTCGGTCTCCCAGCCCTTGCACTTGAGGATCCAGCCCGGCTGGCCGCCGCCCGACGCATTGCCCGCGCGCGGCACGGCCTCGCCGAACTTGCCGTCGGGGTATTGGGGGTACTCCTTCATCACGCCGGTGCGGTCCAGGCGCTGCTGGTCGCGCAGCTTCACGCGGCACAGGTTCAGCACGGCGTCCTGCATGGCGGCGAGCACGCGCTGGCCGCGGCCCGAGGTGTTGCGCTGGTACAGCGCGGTGACGATGCCCAGCGCGAGGTGCAGGCCCGTGCCGCTGTCGCCGATCTGCGCGCCGGTGACCGTGGGCGGGCCGTCGTCGAAGCCGGTGGTCGATGCCGAGCCGCCCGCGCATTGCGCGACGTTCTCGTACACCTTGCAGTCCTCGTACGGGCCGGGGCCGAAGCCCTTCACCGACGCCATGATCATGCGCGGGTTCAGCTGCTGGATGCGCTCCCAGCCGAAGCCCATGCGGTCGAGCGCGCCCGGCGCGAAGTTCTCGACCAGCACGTCGCATTCCTTCACGAGGCGCTCGAGGACTTCCTTGCCCTTCGGGTCCTTCGTATTGATCGTGATGGAACGCTTGTTGTGGTTCAACATCGTGAAGTACAGGCTGTCGACGCCTTCGATGTCGCGCAACTGGCCGCGCGTCGCATCGCCTTCACCGGCCTTTTCGACCTTGATCACGTCCGCGCCGAACCACGCGAGAAGCTGCGTGCACGTCGGGCCCGACTGGACGTGCGTGAAATCGAGGATCTTGACCCCGTCGAGTGCTTTACCCATTTGACTGTCCTTTCACTTTTTCTTGGCGGCCGCCGGATTCAGGCTGGTGATGCGGCCGCTCTCGGTACCCGCAGTTTCGTCGATGATGGCGTTGATGAGCGTCGGTTTCCCTGACGACAACGCCTCGTCGATGGCTTTCGACAGCTCGGCCGGCGTCGCGGCGCGCACGCCGACGCCGCCGAAGGCCTGCATGAGCATTTCGTAGCGCGCGTCCTTGACGAACACCGTGGGGGCGACGTCGCCGCCGCGCGGGTTCTGGTCGGTGCCCTTGTAGACGCCGTTGTTGTTCATCACGACGATGCACACCGGCAGGTTGTAGCGGCAGATGGTCTCGACTTCCATGCCGGAGAAGCCGAACGCGCTGTCGCCCTCGACGGCGATCACGGGCTTGCCGGTCTCGACCGCAGCGGCGACGGAAAAGCCCATGCCGATGCCCATGATGCCCCAGGTGCCCACGTCGAGGCGCTTGCGCGGCTCGTACATGTCGACGATCGAGCGCGTGAAGTCGAGCGCGTTCGCGCCTTCGTTCACCAGC
>DATBPW010000288.1:0-5885 GCA_036561125.1 Ramlibacter sp.
AGGCGCGGCTCATCGACGAGATGCACCTCGCGCTGCGGCCGGTGCTGATGGGAGAAGGCGAGAACCTGTTCGCGGGGCTCGACCTGCACGCGCTCGGCTACGAGGCGGTGGAGGCGATCGCGGGTGAGCGGGCGACGCACATGATCGTGCGCCGGAAATAAACGAATGTCACCCCGGCCTGCGCCGGGGGGTGACAACGTCAGAGCTTTTGCGCCTGCATGAACCGGTCGAAGCTCATCTCCGTGAAGCGGAACCACAGGTTCTCGTCGGCACGGAACTTCACCATGTCGTCGTAGACCTTCTTGAAGTTCGCGTTCTTCGCCGACGTTTCCGCGTAGATCTCGTTGGAGGCCTTGTACGCCTCGGTCATCATGTCCGCGGGGAAAGGCCGCAGCTTCGCGCCGCCGGCGACGAGCTGCTTCAGCGCGATGGGGTTGCGGGCGTCGTACTTCGCCTGGATGTCGAGCATCGCCTGGCCGCTGGCCGCCTGCACGATCGCCTTGTTGTCCGCGGACAGCGCGTTCCACGCCTTCGTGTTGATGAAGAAGTCCAGCTGCGCCGAGCCTTCCCAGAAGCCGGGGTAGTAGTAGTACGGCGCGACCTTCACGAAGCCGAGCTTCTGGTCGTCGTACGGGCCGACCCATTCGGCGGCGTCGATCGTGCCCTTCTCCAGCGCGGTGTAGATGTCGCCGCCGGGAATGTTCTGCGGCACCGCGCCGAGGCGCTCCATCACCTTGCCGGCGAAGCCCGCGATGCGGAACTTCAGGCCCTTGAAGTCGTGCACCGACTTGATCTCCTTGCGGAACCAGCCGCCCATCTGCGCGCCCGTGTTGCCGCCCGGGAAGTTGAAGATGTTGTACCCGGCGTAGAACTCGCGCATCAGCTTCAGGCCGTTGCCTTCGTACATCCACGCGTTCATCTGCCGCGCGTTCAGGCCGAAGGGCACCGCGCAGCCGAGCGAGAAAGTCGCGTCCTTGCCGAAGAAGTAATAGGGGGCGGTCTGGCAGATCTCGACCGTGCCGTTCTGCACGCCGTCGACCACGCCGAACGCGGGCATCAGCTCGCCGGCCGCGTGCGTGGAGATGTCGAACTTGCCGCCCGACATCTTGCGCACCGCGTCCGCGAACACCTCCGCGCCGCCGAACAACGTGTCGAGCGATTTCGGGAAGCTCGAGGCGAGGCGCCAGCGGATGGCGGCCTGCGCATGCACTGCCGGCGCGATGCCGGTGGCCAGCACGCCGGCGATGCCGGCATTCTTGATGAGTGATCTGCGGTCCATGGCGCCGATGATCGATGCCCAACCGCAGGCAAGCTTGCGCGCCACTGACAAATGCGCGGCGCCGTCAGGAAATGGAAAGGCCGCCTCGCGGCGGCCTTGCTGTCCTCGACGGCGGGGGGCCGTTACAGGCGCTGGGCCTGCATGAAACGGTCGAAGCCCATCTCGGCGAAGCGGAACCACAGGTTCTGGTCCGTGCGGAACTTGCTGAAGTCGGTGTAGATCTTCTTCCACATCGGGTTCTTCGCGCTGATCTCGTCGTACAGGGCCATCGCCTCCTTGTACGCGGCGTTCATCATGTCGGCGGGGAACGGGCGCAGCTTGGTGCCGGTGGCCACGAGTTCCTTCAGCGCCTTCGGGTTGTACGCGTCGTACTTCGCCTGCATGTCGACGTGCGCCTTGGCGGCCGCGGCATCGACGATCGCCTTGTTCTCGGGCGACAGCGTATCCCACGCCTTCTTGTTGATGAACACGTCCAGCTGCGGGCCGCCTTCCCAGTAGCCCGGGTAGTAGTAGTACGGCGCGATCTTGTTGAAGCCGAGCTTCTGGTCGTCGTACGGGCCGACCCATTCAGCCGCATCGATCGTGCCCTTCTCGAGCGCGGGATAGATGTCGCCGCCGGGAATGTTCTGCGGGATCACGCCCAGGCGCTCGATGGCCTTGCCGGGGAAGCCGCCGGTGCGGAACTTCAGGCCCTTCAGGTCCTTGACCGAATGGATTTCCTTGCGGAACCAGCCGCCCATCTGCGCGCCCGTGTTGCCCGCCGGGAAGTTGATGAAGTTGAAGCCGGCATAGAACTCGCGCATCAGCGACAGCCCGTTGCCGTGATACATCCACGCGGTCATCTGGCGGCTGTTCAGGCCGAAGGGGATCGCGCAGCCGAGCGAGAAGCACTCGTCCTTGCCGAAGAAGTAGTACGGCGCGGTATGCGCGACTTCGACGGTGCCTTGCTGCACGCCGTCGACGACGCCGAACGCGGGCATCAGCTCGCCGGCCGCGTGCGTGGAGATCTCGAACTTGCCGCCCGAGGCCTGCTTCACGTAGTCGGCGAAAACGACGGCGCCGCCGTAGATCGTGTCGAGCGATTTCGGGAAGCTGGACGCGAGCCGCCAGCGGATCGCGGGCTGCGCATGCACGGCCGGGGCGATGCCCGCGGCCAGGATGCCGGCCATGCCTGCCTGCTTGATGATTGATCGACGGTCCATGGGAGAGTCTCCTCGTTGAGATTGGAATGCACTAAGACGAACTGCTTGCGGCTGCAAGCAATCTGCCAGCATTCTAGGAAGCCCCCCTCTCAGGCTCTCAGGGGTTTTCCCTTGCGGGACTTTGCCTATCCCACGACCTTCAACGCCGGTGCGCGGCCGGCGATCTCGCCGAAGCGCTGGCGGATCGACGCTTCGATGCCCGCCGCGTCGAGGCCCTGAAGCGCAAGCACCTTCGCAGGGTCGCCATGGGGCACGAAGACGTCGCGCAACCCGAGTTGCAGGACGGGCTTGGCAATGCCCGCCGACTGCAAGGCCTCGAGCACCGCACTGCCCGCGCCGCCCATGACGGCGCCCTCCTCGAGGGTGACGAGCGCGTCGTGCCGGCCCGCCACATCGAGCAACAGCTCCGTGTCCAGTGGCTTGGCCCAGCGCATGTCGACCACCGTCGCGTTCATGCGCTCGGCGGCGGGCAGCGCCGCGTGCAGCAGCGGACCGAACGCGAGGATCGCGATGCGTTGGCCTTCGCGCCGCACCTGCGCCTTGCCGAACGGCAATGGCTCGAGGCCCGCCTCGATCGCGGCGCCCGAACCGCTGCCGCGCGGATAGCGCACGGCGACCGGATGGTCCTGCGCGAACGCGGTCGACAGCAGCTTGCGGCACTCGTTCTCGTCGGACGGGCACGCGACGCTCATGTTCGGCACGCAGCGCAGGTACGCGATGTCGTACGCGCCCTGGTGCGTGGGACCGTCGGCGCCGACGATGCCCGCGCGATCGAGTGCGAAGACCACGGGCAGGTTCTGCAGTGCGACGTCGTGGATCAACTGGTCGTACCCGCGCTGCAGGAACGTCGAATAGATCGCCACGACCGGCTTCAGGCCTTCGCACGCGAGGCCCGCTGCAAAAGTCACCGCATGCTGTTCGGCGATGCCGACGTCGAAGTAGCGGCCGGGAAAGCGCTTCTCGAATTCGACCATGCCCGAGCCTTCGCGCATCGCCGGCGTGATGGCGACCAGGCGATCGTCCTTCGCGGCCAAGTCGCACAGCCACTGCCCGAAGACCTGCGTGAAGGTCACCTTCGGCGGCGTTGCCGGCGCGACGAAACCCACGGCGGGGTCGAACTTGCCGGATGCGGCGTGATAGAGGACAGGATCGTTCTCCGCGAGCTTGTAGCCCTGCCCCTTCTTCGTGACGACGTGCAGGAACTGCGGGCCGTGCAGGCGCTTGATGTTCTCCAGCGTGGGCACGAGCGAATCGAGGTCGTGACCGTCGATCGGCCCGACGTAGTTGAAGCCGAACTTCTCGAACAGCGTCGCGGGCACGACCATGCCCTTGGCGTGTTCCTCGATGCGCTTCGCGAGTTCGAACAGCGGCGGCGCAGCCTTGAGCACGGTCTTCGCGACGTTCTTGCCCGCGGCGTAGAACTGCCCGCTCATGAGCTGCGCGAGGTAGCGATTGAGCGCGCCGACCGGCGGGCTGATCGACATGTCGTTGTCGTTCAGGATCACGAGCAGGTCGGCGTCGGCCACGCCGGCGTTGTTCAGCGCCTCGAAGGCCATGCCGCCCGTGAGCGCGCCGTCGCCGATCACCGCGATGGCCTTGCGGTTCTCGCCCTTGTGCCTGGCGGCGATCGCCATGCCCAGTGCCGCGGAGATGCTGGTCGACGAATGAGCGGTGCCGAACGCGTCGTACTCGCTCTCCGCACGCGACGGGAAACCCGCGAGCCCATCGAGCTGGCGCAGCGTGGACATGCGCTCGCGCCGGCCCGTGAGGACCTTGTGCGGATAGGTCTGGTGCCCGACGTCCCACACGATCCGGTCGTACGGCGTGTTGAACACGTAATGCAGCGCGATCGACAGTTCGACCGTGCCGAGGTTGGAGCTCAGGTGGCCGCCGGTCGTCGCCACGCTCTCGAGGACGAAGGCGCGCAGTTCCTCGGCGAGCGGCTCGAGTTGCGAGCGCGGAAGCTTGCGCAGGTCGTCCGGGTTGTGGATGGTTTCGAGCAGGGACATGGGGAACTTCAGTTGTCGCGGTCGACGACCATCACGGCGAGTGCATGCAGCGCACGCGTGTCGGGAAGGCCGCAGGCCTCCAGCGCGCGCAGGGCATCGCCCAGGAGTTCGCGGGCATACGCGCGCGAGCGATCGATGCCGAGAACGGAAACATACGTCGGCTTGTTCTGGTGCGCATCCTTGCCCGCGGTCTTGCCGAGCGTCGCGGAGTCGGCGGTGACGTCGAGGATGTCGTCGACGACCTGGAACGCGAGCCCGACGGCGGAGCCGTAGGCTTGCAGCGCGCGCGTCGCCGCATCACCGGCATGGCCGCACGCCGCGCCCATCATCACGCTGCCTTCGAGCAGCGCGCCGGTCTTGCGGCGATGCATCTCGCGCAATTGCGCTTCATCGAGCGCGAGGCCGATGCTCGCGAGGTCGATCGCCTGCCCGCCCGCCATGCCCGCGTGTCCCGCGGCGCTTGCGAGCAGGCGGCACAGCGCGGCTTGCACGCGATCGGGAATCGTCGATGCGTCCGGCACGAGCAACTCGAACGCGAGCGCCTGCAGCGCGTCGCCCGCGAGCAGCGCCTGCGCCTGCCCGAACTTGACGTGCACCGTGGGCTTGCCCCGGCGCAGCACGTCGTCGTCCATGCACGGCATGTCGTCGTGCACGAGCGAATACGCATGGATCAATTCGACCGCGCACGCGGCGCGCAGCGCGGCATCGGCATGGCCGCCGACCGCTTCGCTGGCCGCGAGCACGAGCAGCGGGCGCAGCCGCTTGCCGCCATCGAGCACCGCGTACCGCATCGCTTCGCCCAGGCCCGCGGGCGCATCGGCCACGACCCACTGCGACAACGCGTGCTCGATGCGCGCCAGCCGCTCGTTGCTCCACGCGGCGAGGTCGAACGCATGCGCGGCGGCGGAGCTCACTCCTGCGTCCACGGCTTGAGCACCCCGGCATCGAGCACCTTCACCTGGTCCTCGACCGCCTGCAATTTGTCGCGGCAGAACTGCAGCAGCTGCGCCCCGCGCTGGTAGCCGGCGAGCAGTTGCTCCAACGGCAGTTGCCCGGACTCGATCTGCGCGACCAGCTGTTCGAGTTCCGCGAGCGCGGCTTCGTAGCTGGCCGGCGGCCGGGTCGTGTCGGGGGACTTGGGGGACATGCTCTGTGCTTGCCAAAACCATCGATTCTAGGCTGCCTCTTCGCCCGGACGCGGAACCCGAGGGTAGAATCGCCCCCTCGCGCCTTCACCAGAACAAGCGCTTCCCTGCCCCTTCATAGGGGGAGTCTCTAGGTCAGGTTCATGTCTGATTTAAGTCTTCAGCTCCAGCAGGCCGCAAGCCAACTCTCCGTCGCCAGCTATTTCGATCCAGCGCTCTTCCGGCGCGAGGTCGACATCCTGTACCGCAA
>DATBPW010000289.1:0-3509 GCA_036561125.1 Ramlibacter sp.
TCGAACTGCATCAACTCGGGCATCCGCCGCATCGGCGTGCTCACGCAATACAAGTCGCATTCGCTCTTGCGGCATTTGCAGCGCGGCTGGAACTTCCTGCGCGGCGAGGCGAATGAGTTCATCGATCTCCTGCCCGCGCAGCAGCGCGTGAACGAAGCTTTCTGGTATCGCGGCACGGCCGACGCGATCTACCAGAACGTCGACACCCTTCGCTCTTACGGGCCCGAATACATCCTCATTCTGGCGGGCGATCACGTCTACAAGCAGGACTATTCGCTGATGCTGCTCGACCATGTGGAGCGCGGCAGCCGCTGCACGGTGGGCTGTGTCGAAGTGCCGCGCATGGAAGCGACGGCGCTCGGCGTCATGGCGATCGACGACCAGCGCAAAGTCACCGCGTTCCTCGAAAAGCCGAAGGACCCGCCGGCGATGCCCGGCAAGCCCGATCGCGCGCTCGGCAGCATGGGGATCTATGCTTTCGATGCCGATTACCTCTATCACCTGCTCGAGGAGGACGCGGCGGACCCGCAGTCGGCGCACGACTTCGGCAAGGACGTGATTCCGCGCGTCGTGCGCGAGGGCGCCGCGCTCGCGCATCCGCTGGACATGTCGAGCGTGCCGTACAACGCGCCGCACGAGCCGTACTGGCGCGACGTGGGCACGATCGACGCCTTCTGGTCGGCCAACCTCGACCTCGCGTCGAATTTGCCGACGCTCAACCTGTACGACCGCGATTGGCCGATCTGGACCTACCAGGAGCAGTTGCCGCCGGCCAAGTTCGTCCCTGACGAGCACGGCAAGCACGGCCGCACGGCCAACGTGATCATCTCCGGCGGCTGCGTGGTCGAAGGCTCGGACATCAGCGAATCGGTGCTGTTCTCGAGCGTGCGCGTGCATTCGCGCTGCACGATCCGGCAGGCCGTCGTCATGCCCGGGTGCGAGATCGGGCCCGGCGCGAAGCTGTCGAAGGTCGTGATCGACCGCGGCTGCCGCATCCCCGAAGGGTTGGTGGTCGGCGAAGACGGGCAGCTCGATGCCCGGCGGTTCCATCGCACCGACTGCGGGGTCGTGCTCATCACCCGCGAAATGCTCGGCGCTGTATAGCGCATCAGTGGGAGCGCTGCGCGATCCGCGCGTCGGGCTTCACGCGCCGCAGCAGCGCCATCATGTCGCCCTCGATGCGTTGCAGTGCCTGCGCGGTGTGGCCCTCGAAGCGGATCGTAGTGACGCACGCAGCTCTTCCGCGATCGCGCAATGCCCGAGCTGGCGCGGTACGGCTGCGCGCCTAGTCCTCGCCATCCCAGTAGTCAAGCGCGCCGTCCGCGCGTGTCATGTGGCGCAGGCGCTCGTCGCCCGCGCCGCCGAAAGCGCCGATCTTCCGGGAGTCGGGGTACTCGCACACCTCGGCGGGCATCATCGTGCTGACCGAGATGAATTCGAGCGGCTCGTTCGAGTCGTTGATGATCTGGTGCGCCGTGTCCGGGCCACCCGTCGGGCAGCAGATGAAATCGCCGGCGCGGACTTTGCGGGTTTCGCTGCCATAGCGCAGCAGGCCCGTGCCGCGGACGATGAAGAACATCTCTTCTTCCGCGCGATGCGAATGGAACGGGCAGCCCGTCTTGCCGGGCGGCAGCATGTCGTACGAGTAGCCGAGGTCCTTCGCGCCGACGCGCGGGCCCACGCGAACGGCGCGCGTCTCGAACTTGTCGCCCCGGGTGAAATGTTCGAGCTCGAGTTCGTCGATGTTGATGACGCGGTCCTTGACGGCCATGGAAGGCACCTCCTGCGCGGATCATCGCGCAAGTGCGGCGGACGCGTGTCAGCAGGTCTTGCAGCTCAGGCGAGCGCGGGTGCAGCCAGCAAGCGCTCGATGTCGCCGGGCGTGTTGTAGCCTTGGACCGAAAGCCGCACGAACACTTGTGCCGCATGTCGCGTCACCGGGATTTCGATGCGGCTATCTTCATACAGCCGCGCACGCAGGCGATCGGGGTCCTGCGCGGGCACGGGGATCGCCACCATCTGCGCCCAGTCCTGGTCGCGTGCGATCGGCGCAAGGCCGTGGCGCTGCGTGAGTTCCATGAGGGCGCGCCGCGCGAGTTCGTGGCAACGAATGCGCACGGCCGGCCACTCGTGATGCTCGAGGAACGACAGTGCGTCGGGAACGGCGAGCCATGCCGCGAGGTCGCGCGTGCCTTGCCACTGCAAGCGCCGCTCGAACACGCTACGGCCGAGGTAGGCCTCGAAGCCGGTGTGCCCACCCGTTCCCTCCGCGTAGCCCCAACTCGTGACGGTCGCATGCAGCATCTCCTGATGTTCCGGCCGCGCGTGCAGGAAGCCGGCGCCTTTCGGTGCGCACAGCCACTTGTGGCAGTTGCCCACATAGAAGTCCGCGCCGATTGCGTCTATGTCCAGCGGGACCTGCCCCGGCGCATGCGCGCCGTCGATGAGCGTGGCGATGCCGCGCTCGCGGGCCGCGCGGCACAACTGCGCCACGGGAAACATCAGGGCCGTGGTCGAGGTGATGTGGCTCGCGAAAATCAGGCGCGTGCGCGGCCCCGCTTCTGCCATGACGCGATCGACGAATTCTTCGCTGCGATACGGCAGCGGGATGCGCACGCGGCGGTAGCGCGCGCCGCGCTCGGCGCACACGCGCAGCCAAGCGGCGTCGCAGGCGCCGTACTCCATGTCGGTGGCGAGGACCTCGTCGCCCTCGCCGAGTGAAAAAGATCGCGCCACGATATTCACGCCCGTCGTGGCGTTGGGCACGAACAGCAGGTTGCTGCCGCTCGCCCCCAGGGCGGCCCCCAAGGCATCGCGCGCGCCGGCAAGGAGGCCCGCGGACCGCCGCGCGAGGAACTCGACGGGATTGCGCTCCATCTCGAACTGCCAGCGCTGCTGCGCTTCGAGCACACGCTGCGGGCAAGCGCCGAACGAGCCGTGGTTCAGGAACACGATGTCCGGGTCGAGCAGGAACTCTTCGCGCATGCCCGGCAGTTTAGGCTCGCAAAAACAAAACGGCCTCCCGAAGGAGGCCGTTGGATTTGGTTGCGCGGGCAAGATTTGAACTTGCGACCTTTGGGTTATGAGCCCAACGAGCTACCAGACTGCTCCACCGCGCGTCAGAACTGTGAATTATACGATCAGGAAGAGGCCTCTTCGCCGCCGCTGGCATTTTCCTGCGGCTCGGGGCGGTCCACCAATTCGACGAGCGCCATCGGCGCGTTGTCGCCGACGCGGAACCCCATCTTGAGGATGCGCGTGTAGCCGCCCGGGCGCGCCTTGTAGCGCGGGCCGAGCTCGCCGAACAGCTTGGTGACGTTGTCGCGGTTGCGCAGGCGGTCGAACGCGAGGCGCTTGTTGGCGAGCGTCGGCTCCTTGCCGAGCGTGAGCATCGGCTCGACGACGCGGCGCAGTTCCTTCGCCTTCGGCAGCGTGGTCTTGATCACCTCGTGCTCGATCAGCGAGTTCATCATGTTGCGCAGCATCGCGAGGCGGTGCTCGCTGGTGCG
>DATBPW010000290.1:0-12237 GCA_036561125.1 Ramlibacter sp.
GCATGGCCACGCTGCACGCCAACAGCGCGAACCAGGCGCTGGACCGCGTGATCAACTTCTTCCCCGAGGAGCGCCGGCCGCAGCTGCTGATGGACCTGTCGCTGAACCTCAAGTCCTTCATCTCGCAGCGCCTCGTGCCCAAGCAGGACGGCAAGGGCCGCATCGCGGCGGTGGAAGTCATGCTCAACTCGCCGCTCATCTCCGACCTGATCTTCAAGGGCGAAGTCGCCGAGATCAAGGAAGTGATGAAGAAGAGCCGCAACCTCGGCATGCAGACCTTCGACCAGGCGCTGTTCGACCTGTACGAGAACAACATCATCTCGTACGAGGACGCGCTGAGGAACGCCGACTCGATGAACGACCTGCGCCTGCAGATCAAGCTGAACTCGCAGCGCGCGAAGACGCAGGATCTCTCGGCGGGGACGGAGAACCTGGCGATCGTCTAGGACGCCACTTCAAGACAGGACGCAGAATTCGCGGAAACGACGCAGAAGACGCAGAAGCCTTCCTGCAACTTCTTTTCTGCGATTTCTGCGTAGTCTCTGCGTCTTCTGCGTCCGGTGATTGCAGTGAAGCTTACTGCCGCACGCGTCCCTTGCCGCCGAGGATCGTGAGCTCCACGAACTTCGATCCCGCGCGGATGTCGGGGCGGTACGACACCGTGTAGCCGCCCAGGTCGTAGTAGTCCATCCTGCCGAGCGACGCGATCGTGCCTTCGCGCGTCGGGTTGCGGCCCTGGCGCTTGAGCGCCTCGACGATCACCTTGCCCGCGATGTAGCCTTCCATCATCGCGTAGCTCACCGGCACCTCGAGCGTGCCCGCCTTCGCGGCGGTGTCGGCGAACTCCTTGGAGATGCGGCTTTGCATCTTGTAGGGGCTGGGCACCGCCTGCGCGATCGAGATGCCCTGCACCTGCGCGTCGCTGAGTTTCGCGCCGAGCTGCGCCGGGTCCACGTCGTCGTTCGCGACGAGCATCGCCTGCCCGCCCGCGGCGCGGTACTGCTCGACGAACGCGGCGGCCGCGGCGCTCGACGCGATCATCATGATGGCCTGCGGTTGCACCTTGACCATGGCGGCGACCGCCGGCTTGACGCTCGCCGTGCCGGCGGGATAGCCGGCCATCGCCACGATCGTCACCTTCGATTTCTGCGCCGCCTCGCCGGCGGACGTCATCAGCGCGACGCCGCCCGGGCCCTGCTCGTACATGATCCCGAGCCTGGTGATGCCCAGCGTGCCCAGGTGCTCGGACACCTTGTACAGCTCGTCGCGCAGGCTCGCGCGCACGTTGAACAGGTTGCTGGTCTCCGGCCGGATCTGCGCGGCATGCCAGCCGACGAGCGCGATGTGCTCCTTGTCGAGGATGCCGGAGCGCGCGATCGCCTCGATGTTCGCGATGCCGAAGTAGCCCGCCAGCACCACGGGCTTGTCCTGGTCGAGCAGCTCCTGCGTGAGCTTGAGCGTGGCCTCCGGCTTGCCCGCGTCGTCCTTGCGCACCAGCGTGATGGTGTTGCCGTTCACGCCGCTGCCCTTGTTCGCCACATTGAATGCGAGCTGCATGCCGGCCCCGTAGGCCTTCGCCTGGCTGCCGTCGATCCCGGACAGCGATGCGACCTGGCCCACGACGAGCTGCCCTGCGAACGACGTGCCCATGCCGAGCACCAGCGCAAGGCCGGCAACCGTACTTCTCATTGCTTACTCCTCGTGAGAGCCCCCAGACGAGTCGACCTTACGACAAGCGCGAACGGCGCCGGCTAGGGGGCTTCCCTAGAATGCGACATCGCCCCTTGAAGGAAAAGTCACGATGGCATCGACGAACCCGAAGACTTACGAATCCACTCCCGCCCGCCCGGTCGCGTTCCTCGGCCTCGGCGTGATGGGCTTCCCGATGGCCGGCCACCTCGCGCTGGCCGGCCACGACGTGCGTGTCTACAACCGCAGCGCGGAGAAGTCGCGCGCGTGGGCCGGCGAGTTCAAGGGCTCGCCGGCGGCGACGCCGCGTGAAGCCGCGGCGGCACGCGACATCGTGTTCTGCTGCGTCGGCAACGACGACGACCTGCGCTCGGTCGTGCTCGGCGACGATGGCGCGTTCGCGGGCATGAAGAGCGGCGCGGTCTTCGTCGACCACACGACGGCCTCGGCCAACGTCGCGCGCGAGCTGTACGCCGAGGGCAGGAAGCGCGGCATCAAGTTCATCGATGCGCCGGTGTCCGGCGGGCAGGCGGGCGCGCAGAACGGCATGCTCACCGTGATGTGCGGCGGCGATGCGGAAGCGTTCGACGTCGCGAAGCCCGTGGCGATGGCGTTCTCGCGCGCGTTCACCTTGCTCGGTGCGAGCGGATCGGGGCAGCTCGCGAAGATGGTCAACCAGATCGCCATCGCGGGGCTCGTGCAAGGCCTGTCCGAGGCGATCGCGTTCGGGCAGAAGTCCGGGTTGGACATGGCGAATGTGCTCGAGGTGATCGGCAAGGGCGCCGCGCAGAGCTGGCAGATGGACAACCGCGGCAAGACGATGATCGACGACAAGTTCGAGTTCGGCTTCGCGGTGGACTGGATGCGCAAGGACCTCGGCCTGTGCCTCGAGGAAGCCAAGCGCAACGGCGCGCGCTTGCCGGTGACGGCGCTCGTGGACCAGTTCTACGCCGACGTGCAGCAGCTCGGCGGCAAGCGCTGGGACACGTCCAGCCTGATCAAGCGCCTGAGATAGGTCCACCCCCGAAGCGCCTGCGGCGCTCCCCCCTCAAGGGGGCGCCTCCGGCGGACCGGCAAAGCCGGATCCGCGGAGGCCACGAAAGATCCGTTGTTATCGCGAGGGCGGCAGCGGTGTCACCGACGATGCCGGCGCCGGCGCGACGGGCGTCGTCTGCACCGCGGGTGGCGGCGGCGCGACGGGCCGTGGCGGGGCCGGCGCGACAGGTGCCGGTGCCACTGGCGCCGGGGTCGTGGTGGTCACCGGCGCGGGGCTGGGGTTGAGCGTCTCGATGCGCCGCAACTCCTCTTCGGTGATGATTTCGAACATGCGCACGACGCGCTGCACGCCGCTGACGGTGCGCGCGAGCTGCGTGGCCTTGTCGGCTTCGTGCTGAGTCACGCGGCCCATCAGGTAGACCACGCCGCGTTCGGTGACGACCTTGAACGCGCCGACATACAGGTACTTCTCGTCGACCAGCGATGCCTTCACCTTCGCGGTGACCAGCGTGTCGGCGGAGCGCTGGCCGAGCGTCGACGGCGGCAGCACCGCGAGTTCGTTGACGACACCCTTGACGTTCTCGACGCGCGAGACGATCTGGTCGGCCTGGCGCTTCGCCTGTTCGCTCGGGACTTCGCCCGTGAGCAGCACCTGGCGGTTGTAGCTGGTGACGTTGACGTGCGCGCGGTCTCCGAGCTCGCGCAGGCGCGTCGCGCCCTTGAGCTCGATCGTCTCGTCCTCGACCTGCGCGCCGGACGTGCGGCGGTCGACGGCGACCATCGCCGACACGGCCGCGCCGCCGATGATGATCGGGGCGCAGGCCGACAGTGCGCCGGCCAGCGATGCGGCAGCCAGCGCCAGGGCGAGGGGGTGGAGCTTCATGCGGCTCATGTCGGGTTGTCCTGTTCTCCGAGCAATTGGGCGTCGACGCCGTCGCAGATGCAATGCAGCGCGAGGATGTGCACTTCCTGGATGCGCGCCGTGCGTTCGTGCGGCACGCAGATATGGACATCGGTTTCCTTCAGGAGGTTCCCGATCTTGCCGCCGCCGCGGCCCGTGAGCGCGACGACCGTCATTTCGCGCTCGTGCGCCGCCTCGATCGCGGCGATCACGTTCGACGAGTTCCCGCTGGTGGAAATCGCGAGCAGCACGTCGCCGGACTGGCCGAGAGCGCGCACCTGCCGGGAGAACACGCTGCTGTAGTCGTAATCGTTGGCGATCGCGGTGAGGATGGAACTGTCGGTGGTCAGCGCGATCGCACCGAGCTCGGGCCGCTCGCGTTCGAAGCGCCCGACGAATTCGGCGGAAAAATGTTGCGCGTCGGCGGCCGACCCGCCGTTGCCGCACGCGAGCACCTTGCCGCCGCTGGTGACGCAGGCGAGCATGGCCTGCACGGCCGCGGCAATCGGCTTCGACAGCGCTTCGGCCGACTGGTATTTCAGGTCGGCGCTGTCGATGAATTGCTGCTGGATGCGCGATTCGAGCATGTTCTCTCGATGATACCTAACCCGAATCGAATGCCGCCTTGAGCCATTCGATGCGCTCGCCCTCGACGCCGACCACGTCGAACCGGCAGGGCGGCGGCTCGCGAAAGCGCATCAGGAAGTGCCGCGCCGCGAAAATGATGCGGCGCTGCTTCACGCCGCCCACGCTCGCGGCCGCGCCGCCGTAATTGCGGCCGGAGCGCTTGCGCACTTCGACGAACACCAGCGTGTCCGCGTCGCGCATCACCAAATCGATTTCCCCGCCGCCGCGGTGCGGCGTCCGATAATTGCGCTCGACCAGGGTCAGTCCGCGGCCGATGAGGTGCGCGAGCGCGCGATCCTCCGCGGCATCGCCGGACTGCTTGGTCGTCAACGGATCCTCCATGGGCAATTCATTCGCATCCGCCCTGCAGGCCGCGCGCGACGCGGCCGGTGCCCAGCATTATCCGCAGGGCGCGCTGTATGTCGTCGCCACGCCGATCGGCAACCTGGCGGACATCGGCCTGCGCGCGCTGCACGTGCTGCAGCTCGCGGACGTGGTCGCGTGCGAGGACACGCGCCACACGCAGGCGCTGCTGCACGCGTACGGGCTCGAGAAGAAGGCGATCGCCGTGCACCGGCACAACGAGGCCGAAGCGGCGCTGCACGTGGTCGCAAGGCTGCAGGCAGGCGAGCGAGTCGCGTACGCCAGCGATGCCGGGACACCGGCGGTGAGCGATCCGGGTGCGCGGCTCGTCGCCGCGGTGCGCGCCGCCGGCTTGCTGGTGATCGCAATCCCGGGGGCGAGCAGCGTAACCGCGGCGCTGAGCGTGGCCGGCGCCGTTGATGAACATGGCACGTTCGTGTTTGCGGGGTTCCTGCCGGCGAAAGCGGGCGAGCGCGATGCGGCGCTCGCTTCGATCGCCGCCGAGCCCCGTGCCGTCGTGCTGCTGGAGGCGCCGCACCGGATCGAAGCGTTGGCCGCCGCGCTGGCGCCGCTTCGCGAGAGAAAGGTGACGCTCGCGCGCGAGCTGACCAAGCAGTTCGAGCAGGTGCACACCACGCAATGCAGCGAGCTGCCCGCGTGGCTGGCGCAGGATGCGCAGCGCACGCGCGGCGAATTCGTCGTCGTGCTGCATCCGCAGCCGCAGGCGGCGAAGCCCGACGAGGGATTGCGTGTGCTGGCCTTGCTGCTCGAGGAGCTCCCGGTGAAGTCGGCCGTGAAGCTGGCCGCCGAGATCACGGGCGCGCCGCGCAACGAACTCTACGACGCCGCACTGAAGATCAAGAAGCGCTAGATCGCCAGCGGGTCGACGTCGATCGCCCAGCGCACGAGGCCCTTCTCGCGTGCGTCGTGCAGCGCCGGGCGCCATCCCGCGAGGAATGCCTGCAGCGCGGGACGCGCAGCGCTTTCGACCAGCATCTGCGCGCGCTCGACGTTCGCGACGCGCTGGATGCCCATCGGGACAGGCGAGTAGATCACCACCTGCTGCGCCTGCGGAAGGTCGCTCGCCGCATCGGCCGCCTTGCGCAGGAACGCCTGCGCCGCTTCCTGTGTGCGCGCTTCCGCGCGCACGAGCGCCTGGAAGCCGAACGGCGGCATGCCGGCCTGCTCGCGCTCGGCGAGTTGCTGCTGCGCGAACGCCGGGTAGTCGTGGCGCTTGAGCGCGGCGAAGAGCGGATGCTTCGGGTGCCAGGTCTGCACCCACAGTTCGCTGGTCCTCGAATATTGCGCGTCGCGCCCCGCGCGTCCGGCGGCCTGCATCAGCAGCGCGAACAGCCGCTCGGGTGCGCGGAAGTCGCTCGAGAACAGCGCCGAATCGGCATTGAGCGCGGCCACCAGCGTGATGCGGCGGAAGTCATGGCCCTTGGTCACCATCTGCGTGCCCACGAGCACGTCGACTTCGCCCGCGTGCATGCGCGCGAGCTGCGCTTCGAGCTGGCCCTTGCCGCGCGTCGAGTCGGCGTCCATGCGCGCGATGCGCACCGGCTCGCCATTCGGCTGCTTCACACCGGCGAGCAACTCCGCCAGATGTTCCTCGAGGCGCTCGGTGCCGCGGCCCATCGTCGCGATGTCGACGTTGCCGCACACCGGGCACGCCCGCGGAACGCGATCGGCAAAGCCGCAGTGGTGGCAGCGCAGCGTGCGGTCGATCTTGTGGAACACGCGGAACGCGCTGCAGTTCGGGCACTCGCTCTTCCAGTCGCAGGCACCGCAGGACAGCACGGGCGCGTAGCCGCGCCGGTTGAGGAACACCAGGCTCTGCTCGCCGCGCGTGACGCGCTGCTGGATCGCGTCGACGAGCGCGGGTGAGAGCACGGCGCCCTTCGGCTGCCGGCCCATGTCGACGAGGCGCACCGCCGGCAACGGGCCGTCGCCGATGCGCGACGGCATCTCCAGGCGCTCGTAGCGGCCCTTGTTCGCAGCTTGCCAGCTCTCCAGCGACGGCGTTGCGGACCCGAGGATCACCTGGATGCGCTCGACATGGCCGCGGTAGACGGCGAGGTCGCGCGCGGAGTAGCGCGCGCCTTCCTGCTGCTTGTAGCTCGGGTCGTGCTCCTCGTCGACGACGATCAGGCGCATTTGCGGCATCGACGCGAACACGGCCATGCGCGTCCCGAGCACGATGCGTGCGGCGCCGGTGTGCGCGGCCAGCCAGCTGCGCAGGCGCTGCGCGGGTGTCATCGCGCTGTTCATCGTCACGACGGCCGCGTCGCCGAAACGCTCGACGAAGCGCGCCTGCAGCTGCGGCGTGAGGTTGATCTCCGGCACCAGCACGAGCGCCTGCGCATCGGGTTCGCGCTCGAGCAACCGCTGCACCGCTTGCAGGTAGACCTCGGTCTTGCCGCTGCCCGTCACGCCGAACAGCAGGAAGGGCTGCGGCGCGCCATCGAGCCTCGCGAGAGCGCCACTTTGTTCGCCGGTGAGCGCTGTGGATTGGTTGGCGCGGCGCTCGCCGTCGCCGGAAGAAGACGCGCGCTTGAGCCGGCGTGTCCATTGCTTCGCATCCAGGTCGCGCAGTTGCGGCGGCAAGGCAGCCAGCGCGATCTCGCCGTGGCTGCGTTGGTAATAGGACGCGGCGAAATTCACGAGCTGTTGCCAATTCGGCGACAACGGCTCGATGCCTTCGAGCACGGACGCGATTTCGCGCGTCGCGATGCCGGCAGCGTCGTTCTGCGCCGCATTCCAGACGATGCCGAGCACCTCGCGCTTCCCGAGAGGCACGCGCACCAACGTGCCGGGACCGAGTGCCCGCTCACTCGTGTACGTCAGCGCCCCGGCGATCGCGCTGTGCGCGGGCGTGGGCACGAGGACGTCGACGCGATGCGGCATGGGTGCGAATCAGGCGGCGCGGAGCTTCGGCTGAGCTTCAGGAAATGCAGCTAAGTATTTGATTTGGCAGTTGTTTGCCGCTGCGCCTGCCATCATGTGGATAACTTTGTTGAAATGTGGCCGCCGCACGCCCGCACGCCTTGGAAAATCAACGGTTTGCCGCGCGCCCGCGAAAAAAGTCCACGAACAGAATTCTTTTCCAATCAAGCACTTAGCCGCGCTACCGGATTTGTAGCAACGGCGCGCCGAATGCGTCGCCCGGCGGCCGGTTTTTGTGCATAAGTCAAGTCCGCCCGGCCAGTCTTGGGGGATTTTTTCTAGGGAACACCCTGATGACTTCGTGGCGCTCAAGCGCTTGCCACGCCGCGCATGCGCATCGAATGCGCATGAACTGCATCGACCAGCGTCCTGACATGATCAGCCGGTGTGAACTGGCTGATGCCGTGCCCGAGGTTGAAGATGTGCGTAGCGCCCGCGCCCGCGCCGGCGTGCGGCGCGCCGAAGTCGTCGAGCACCCGCTGCGCTTCGCGCTCGATCGCGGCCGGGTCGGCGAACAGCACGGCCGGATCGAGGTTGCCTTGCAGCGCCTTCGAACCTCCGACCATGTCGCGGGCCTTGCGCAGGTTCACCGTCCAGTCGACGCCGAGCACGTCGCAGTCGAGGCGCTCCATCTCGGCGAGCCACGGGCCGCCGCCCTTCGTGAACACGATGCGCGGGACGGTCTCGCCGCCCTGCCCGCGTGTCAGCTGCGACAACACGCGCGCCGTGTACGCCAGGCTGAATTGCTGGAACGCGCCGTCGGCGAGCACGCCGCCCCAGCTGTCGAAGATCATCACGGCCTGCGCGCCCGCGCGGATCTGCTCGTTGAGGTAGGCCGCCACGGCGTCCGCGTTGACTGCGAGGATGCGATGCATCAGGTCCGGCCGCGCGTACATCATCGACTTCACGAGCCGATAGTCGTCGGAGCCCGCGCCTTCGACCATGTAGCAGGCGAGCGTCCACGGGCTGCCCGAAAAACCGATCAGCGGCACTCGCCCGTCGAGCGCGCGCCGGATCGATGTGACCGCATCGAACACGTAGCGCAGCTTGTCGAGGTCGGGCACGCGCAAGGCCGCCACCGCGGCTTCGTCGCGCACGGCATGCGCGAAGCGCGGCCCTTCGCCGGCTTCGAAGCTCAGGCCCAGGCCCATCGCGTCGGGCACGGTGAGGATGTCGGAGAACAGGATCGCCGCATCGAGGTCATAGCGGTCCAGCGGCTGCAGGGTGACCTCGGTCGCGAAATCGACGTTGGTTGCCAATCCCATGAAGCTGCCCGCGCGGGCACGCGTGTCGCGGTACTCGGCGAGATAGCGGCCGGCCTGCCGCATCAGCCACACCGGTGTGTGCGGCGTGGCAAGGCGCCGGCAGGCACGCAGGAATGTGTCGTTCTTCAGCGGCGCAAAGCTCATCCCTACATTGTCGCAGGGTGACCCCCTGCCCGGGCTGCTCGCCTGGCTCGCAAGGCGCCAGTCGGCATCCGACGACACTGTCCTACACCTCGGCAGCGGCGCGCCGAGGCAGGCTGTCGGATTGGACAACCGCAAGGAGCCGCCGCTTGGATTTCGGCTATCCCCGCCCCCAGTTGCAGCGCTCGCAATGGACACCGCTCAATGGTGAATGGCGCTTTCGCTTCGACGACGACCAGCGCTTTTCGATCCCGTCCGACGTGGACAACTGGCCGCTGGCGATCACGGTGCCTTACCCGCCGGAATCGCAGGCCAGTGGGATCGGCGACCGGCGGTTCCACCCCGCGTGCTGGTACCAGCGCGACTTCGACGCGCGGCCGGGCGACGACCTCGTCATGCTGCATTTCGGCGCCGTCGACTACGTCGCGCGCGTGTGGGTCAACGGCCACCTCGCCATGTCGCACGAAGGAGGGCACACGCCGTTCTCGGTCGACATCACGCGCATGCTCGACCCGTCGGGCCGACAGACGGTGACGCTGCTCGCGCAGGACGACCCGGCCGACCTCGCCAAACCGCGCGGCAAGCAGGACTGGCAGCTGGAGCCGCACTCGATCTGGTATCCGCGCACGACGGGCATCTGGCAGACCGTCTGGTTCGAGCGCGTGCCGCGCACGCACGTCGAGAAGATCCGCTGGACACCGCAGGTCGAGGGTTATGCGATCGGGTTCGAGGCGCGCGTCGGCGGCGCGCCGCTGGACGACCTGTCGATGGAAGTCACGCTGCGCCACGGCGAGCGGTTGCTCGCGCGCGACCGCTACCAGGTGATCGACGGCGAAGTCGACCGTTTCATCGTGCTGTCCGATCCCGGCATCGACGACTTTCGCAACGAACTGCTGTGGAGCCCCGAGCGGCCGACACTGCTCGATGCGCAGGTGCGCCTCATGCGCGGCGATCAGGTGATCGACGAATTCACCTCGTACACCGCGCTGCGTTCGGTGCACATCCTGCGCGACCGCTTCATGCTCAACGGCCGGCCTTACTTGCTGCGGCTCGTGCTCGACCAGGGCTACTGGCCCGACACGCTGCTGGCCGCACCGAACGACGACGCGCTGCGCCGCGACGTCGAGCTCGCCAAGGCGATGGGCTTCAACGGCGTGCGCAAGCACCAGAAGATCGAGGACCCGCGCTATCTCTACTGGGCCGACAAGCTCGGCCTGCTGGTGTGGGAAGAGATGCCGTCGGCGTACCGCTTCACGCGCGTATCGATCCAGCGGATCGTGAAGGAATGGACCGAGGCGATCGATCGCGACTACAGCCATCCATGCGTGATCGTGTGGGTGCCGTTCAACGAGTCCTGGGGCGTGCCCGAACTCACGTCGGTGCGCGAGCAACGCCACGCGGTCGAAGCCCTGTACCACCTGACGAAGACGCTCGACCCGACGCGGCCCGTCATCGGCAACGACGGCTGGGAATCCAGCGCGACGGACATCATCGGCATCCACGACTACGACGCGAACACGGAGCACGTCCGCCAGCGCTACGGCGTGGAGATCGCGCCCGAGCAGTTGTTCGACCGGCGCCGGCCCGGCGGGCGCATCCTCACGCTCGATGGCTATCCGCACCGCGGCCAGCCCATCATGCTGACCGAGTTCGGCGGCATCTCGTTCCAGTCCCGTCCCGAAGCGGGCGTGAAGAAGATCTGGGGCTACACGGTCGCGCGCGACGAAGAGGAATTCGCGCGGATGTACGAGAAGCTGATGGAGACGATCATCCACACCGCGCTGTTCTCGGGCTTTTGCTACACGCAGTTCGCGGACACGTTCCAGGAAGCGAACGGGCTGCTCTACGCCGACCGCACGCCCAAGGTCCCGCTGGAGCGCATCGCCGAGGTGACGAAGCGCTCGCGCACCTACATCCCCGGGGCCGCGTGATGCACAAGCTGCTGCTCACGAAGCCCGACGGGCGCACGCTCACCTTGTATTCGCGCGAGCCCATCGATGCGGGCCTGCAGGCACCGAGCCCGTTTGCGCAGCCGCTGCACGCGACGCCGCATTTGCGCTGGCATCCGCTGCGCGGCGAATGGGTCACGTACGCCGCCTACCGGCAGGGCCGCACTTTCCTGCCGCCGCCGGAATACAACCCGCTCGCCGTCACGACCGATCCCGCGAACCCGACCGAAGTGCCGCGCGGGCGGTGGGACGTTGCCGTGTTCGACAACCGCTTCCCGTCGCTGGTCACGGGCGAGAAGACGGACCATGTGCCGCACCTGATCGTGCCCACCGCACCGGCGAACGGCCAGTGCGAGGTCGTCGTGTTCACGCAGGACCCGAAGTCCTCGCTCGGCGCATTGCCGCTGGGCCACATCGACCTGCTGATGCAGGTGTGGGGCGACCGCACGCGCGTGATCGGTGAACGCGCGGAGATCCAGTACGTGCTGCCGTTCGAGAACCGCGGCGCGGAAGTCGGCGTGACTTTGCACCATCCGCATGGGCAGATCTACGCGTACCCGGTGGTGCCGCCGGTGCCCGCGCGGATGCTCGCCGTCGCGCGCGATCACCTGGCGACGCACGGGCACGGGCCGCTGCAACAACTGATCCGTGATGAGCTCGGCAAGAAGGAGCGCGTCATCTACGAAGGCCCGCATGCGGTCGCGTTCGTGCCGGTGTGCGCACGCTATCCGTACGAAGTGTGGGTCGCGCCGATCGAGCCGGTCGAAGGCTTCGCGCAGTTGTCGGACGCGCAGCGCCGCGACCTTGCGCGCGCGCTCAAGACCACGCTGCTGAAGTACGACGGCCTGTGGCAAAAGCCTCTGCCCTACCTCATGGCCTGGTACCAGGCGCCGTCCGACGGCGCGGCGCATCCCGAAGCGCACCTGCATGCGCAGCTGTATCCGCCGTATCGCACCCGCGACCGCCTGAAATACCTCGCAGGCACCGAAATCGCCGCGGGCTTCTTCGCGATGGACGCTCTGCCGGAAGAAAAGGCGCGCGAGCTGCGCGACGTGGAAGTGAGCGTCGAATGAGCGGATTCGAATCCGTGTTCGGGCGCGCGCCCGAAGCGATCGCGCAGGCCCCGGGCCGCGTGAACCTGCTGGGCGAACACACCGATTACAACGACGGCTTCGTGCTGCCCATCGCGATCGCGCAGCGCACGAGCGTGGCGATGGCACGCGACGACGGCGCCTCGATCGCGCTGCACGCGAAGGAGCTGGGCAGCACCGTCGAATTCGTACTGGAGAACGCGCCGGCCGAACACTTCGCGAGCTACGTCCACGGCTGCCTCGTGCTCGCGCGCGAACTCGGTGCGCCG